>DASWTB010000504.1:0-4374 GCA_036402315.1 Pseudoduganella sp.
CACAAAAAAGGCGGCGGTACTACCCGCAACGGTCGCGACTCTGAATCAAAACGCCTGGGCGTTAAAGTGTACGGCGGCCAGTCCATCAACGCTGGTGGCATCATCATCCGTCAACGCGGCACCCCAGTGTCCGCTGGCGAAAACGTCGGTACCGGCAAGGACCACACCCTGTTCGCAAAAGTGGACGGCGTTGTGAAGTTCGTGACCAAGGGTCCAGACAGCAAGAAGTACGTTACCGTCGTAGCTGCTGCTTAAACCAGCAAATACAGGTACAGTAAGGCGAAAGCCTTCTCTCCAAAAGGCTCTGCCAGTGGTAGGGCCTTTTTAGTTTTCAAGGTGGTCTTATGAAGTTTATTGACGAAGCTCGCATCGAAGTCATCGCCGGCACCGGCGGCAATGGCTGCGCCTCTTTTTGCCGTGAAAAATTCCGTCCGTTTGGCGGCCCTGATGGCGGCGACGGCGGCAAAGGCGGCAGCATCTGGGCGGTAGCCGACCGTAACGTCAATACGCTGGTGGACTATCGTTATTCCAAGATGCACCGCGCATCCAACGGCGAATCCGGCCGTGGCTCCGACTGCTACGGCAAGGGCGCAGACGACATCTTCCTGCGCATGCCGGTCGGCACCCTGATCATCGACGAAGTGTCGGGCGAAATCATCGCCGACATGACGGAACATGGCCAGATGGAACTGCTGGCCAAGGGCGGCGAGGGCGGCTGGGGCAACATCCACTTCAAGACCTCGACCAACCGCGCACCGCGCCAGAAAACCGACGGCAAGGAAGGCGAACGCCGTGAACTGCGCCTGGAACTGAAGGTGCTGGCCGACGTTGGCCTGCTGGGCATGCCGAATGCCGGCAAGTCGACCTTCATCACCGCGGTATCGAATGCCCGTCCGAAGATCGCCGATTACCCGTTCACCACCCTGCACCCGAACCTAGGCGTGGTGCGTGTATCGCACGAAAAGTCGTTCGTGATCGCGGACATCCCTGGCCTGATCGAAGGCGCCGCCGAAGGCGCGGGCCTGGGCCACCAGTTCCTGCGCCACCTGTCGCGCACCGGCCTGCTGCTGCACATCGTTGACCTGGCGCCGTTCGAGGAAACTGTCGATCCGGTGAAGGAAGCCAAGGCCCTGGTCAAGGAGCTGGAAAAGTACGATCCGGCGCTGGGCAAGAAAGAGCGCTGGCTGGTGCTGAACAAGCTGGACGTGATTCCGGAAGAAGAACGCGCCAAGCGCGTGAAGGACTTCGTCAAGAAGTTCGGCTTCAAGGGCCCGGTGTTCGAGATTTCCGCGCTGTCGCACGAAGGCACGCAGGAACTGGTCAACGCCATCTACCTGCACCTGGAGCAGCAGCGCTACTCCGAGCAGCGCTCGGAAGAAGTGCAGATGACCGAAGAAGCCCGCGGTATCTCCTCCATTGACCCGGACGACCCACGTTTCAAAGTTCTCGATTAAAATCGGGACAACCTCTTATCTCTGCAGTCCCTGCCAACCGCAGGGGCGCGCATTGTCTGCGGCAAGCCGGCATCACCCCCGCCCGGCGCATCACCAGAAGTTTCGCGTACCTTTTGCTTGAGAAGACTTTGCCGTCCTATGAATTCGCTTATCCAGAACTCCACCCGCATCATCATCAAAGTGGGCTCCTCGCTCGTCACCAATGACGGCCGCGGGCTCGATCATGCCGCTATCGCCCGCTGGGCCTCACAGATTTCCGCCCTGCGTGCCATGGGCAAGGAAGTCGTGCTGGTCAGCTCGGGCGCCGTAGCAGAAGGCATGCTGCGCCTGGGCTTCGACAAGCGACCGACGGACATACACGAACTTCAGGCATGCGCCGCCGTGGGCCAGATGGGCCTCGCGCAGATTTACGAAACCAGCTTCCGCCAGCACAGCATCGGCACCGCGCAGGTACTGCTGACCCACGCCGACCTGGCCGACCGTGAACGCTACCTGAACGCGCGCTCCACGCTGACCACCTTGCTGCGCCTGGGCGTGGTCCCGATCATCAATGAGAACGACACCGTCGTTACCGACGAGATCAAGTTCGGCGACAACGACACGCTGGGCGCCCTGGTGGCCAACCTGATCGAAGCCGATGCGCTGATCATCCTGACCGACCAGCGCGGCCTGTTCAGCGCCGACCCGCGCAAGGATCCGGCGGCTTATCTGATCACCCATGGCCGCGCCGGCGATCCTGCGCTGGAAGCCATGGCCGGCGGCGCCGGTTCCTCGCTGGGACGCGGCGGCATGCTGACCAAGATCCTGGCCGCCAAGCGCGCGGCCAAGTCCGGCGCGCACACCGTGATCGCCTTCGGACGCGAAGCCGACGTGCTGACCCGCCTGGCGGGCGGCGAAAGCATCGGCACCGAACTGTCCGCACAAACCGGCCACCTGACGGCGCGCAAGCAATGGATGGCGGACCACCTGCACACCGCAGGCCAGGTCGTGCTCGATGCAGGCGCCGTGCAAAAGCTGGTAAAAGAAGGCAAATCCCTGCTGCCGATCGGCGTAACCGAAGTGCACGGCGAATTCGGGCGCGGCGCCGTCATCACCTGCGTGGGCGAAGACGGCCACGCCATCGCGCGCGGCATCAGTAACTACACCAGCGCCGAAACGCGCCGCATCAAGCGCAAGCCCTCCGCCGAAATCGAAGCCATCCTCGGCTACGTCGAAGGCCACGAGCTGATCCACCGCGACAACATGGTCCTACTGTAGACCTCGTGTCCCACCTTGGGGTCACACCCGAAATGGGACACGAGCTGGACTATTACATGGACGAGGTCGTGTCCCGAAACGGGTGTGACCCCAGGGTGGGACACGGGCTCAGGCGTCGGCGGGGGCGGGGGTTTTGGCCTTGAATTCGCACAGGTCGGCGATGATGCAGTTCCAGCACTTGGGCTTGCGCGCTACGCAGGTGTAGCGGCCGTGCAGGATCAGCCAGTGGTGCGCGTCCATCAGGAATTCCTTCGGCACGAACTTCATCAGCTTCTGTTCGACGATATCGACGTTCTTGCCGGGCGCGATGCCGGTGCGGTTTGAGACGCGGAAGATGTGCGTGTCGACCGCCATCGCCACTTGCCGGAAGGCGGTGTTCAGTACCACGTTGGCGGTCTTGCGGCCCACGCCTGGCAACTGCTCCAGCTCCTCGCGCGTTTGCGGCACTTCGCCGCCGTACTGGTCGACCAGGATCTGGCAGGTCGCGATCACGTTCTTGGCCTTGGTTTTGTACAGCCCGATAGTGCG
Source organism: Pseudoduganella sp. (assembly GCA_036402315.1). GTDB lineage: Bacteria > Pseudomonadota > Gammaproteobacteria > Burkholderiales > Burkholderiaceae_D > Rugamonas. Next base: position 3,240 of record DASWTB010000504.1, read on the forward strand.
GATGTATTCGGTCAGCTCGTCGAGCCCGAGGTCGAGGATCGCCTGCGGCGTGTTCGCCACCGGGTACAGCTTGCGCGTGGCCTTGTTGACGCCGACGTCGGTCGCTTGCGCCGACAGCAGCACAGCGATCAGCAGTTCGAACGGTGTCGTGTATTCCAGCTCGGTTTCGGGGTTGGGGTTCGCCTCGCGCAGGCGTTCGAAAATCAGTTGGCGTTTGGCGTTGTTCATTTATTCTTGTCGGCTTCGGCGCGCTGGCGGGCGCGTTCCATGGCTGCTGCGATGATCTGGCGCTTGCGTTCTTTCTCCGCCTGTTCGGCTTCGTTCTCCGGCGTCAGGCGTTCCACAGCGGCCGCCTTGGCATGGGCCTTGGCCGCCAGCCGCGCATCGTTTTCTTCGCGTTCGCGGATCAGGCGCGCCAGGCGGAAGTCGTGGCGGTCGCGTGCCTCGTCGGCTTGCGCCTGCGTCCAGGCATCCCAGCCGGTGGTTTCGGTCACCGGGTACATCACGATGCAGTCAACCGGGCAGGCCGGCACGCACAGGTCGCAGCCGGTGCATTGTTCCGGAATGATGGTGTGCATCTGCTTGGCCGCGCCCATGATCGCGTCCACCGGGCAGGCCTGGATGCACAGCGTGCAGCCGATGCAAAGCGACTCATCGATGAAGGCCACCGCGCGTGGGCGTTCGAAGCCGTTGACGGGATTCAGCGGAATGACGGGGTGCCCGGTCACGCTGGACAACCGGCGGATGCCTTCGGCACCGCCGGGCGGGCATTGGTTGATGTTCGCTTCACCGGACGCAATCGCTTCCGCATACGGTCGGCAGCCCTTGTAGCTGCACTTCGTGCATTGGGTTTGCGGCAGCACGTCCTCGATGCGGTCGGCCAGGGTCTTCGGTTCAGTCACGGTGGAAGGCAAAACGGTAAAGCATTATTATCCGACATCCGCGCCGTCTGTGCGGATGTTGCTTTGCGTCAACTTATGTGGGAACATGACGGCTTCTTACAACTGGCGGGGAACCATGTGTGTTCGGCGGGTGATCGGAGGCGCGCTGTGCTTGCTGCTGGGCTGGCAGGGCGCCGCCATGGCCGGCGCCAAGGTGCGACTGGCGTCGGAAGAGTGGCCGCCCTTCGTGTCCT
>DASWTB010000505.1:0-5585 GCA_036402315.1 Pseudoduganella sp.
GATGTTGAGCGCGTCGCCCTGGTCCAGGCGGATACGGCGGATCAGTTCATCGGTCAGCGAGGACTTGCCGGCGCCGCCGGTGCCGGTGATGCCCAGGGTCGGTACGGAGACAGCCTTGGCAGCGGCGGCCAGGTCGGCGCGCAGCTTGTCGCTGGCCTTGCCGTTTTCCAGCGCGGTGATCAGCTGGGCCAGCGGACGGTGGCGCTGTTCGATGTCGCCCTCGCGCAGCACGTCCAGCGCGGTGGGGGAGTAGGTGGACAGGTCGATGTCGCACTGTTGCACCATCCACTGGATCATGCCGACCAGGCCCATACGCTGGCCGTCTTCCGGCGAGAAGATGCGGGTCACGCCGTAGTCGTGCAGGTCCTTGATTTCGCTCGGAACGATCACGCCGCCGCCGCCGCCGAACACCTTGATGTGCGAGCCGCCGCGCTGGCGCAGCAGGTCGATCATGTATTTGAAGTATTCGACGTGGCCACCCTGGTAGGAGGAGATGGCGATGCCTTGCACGTCTTCGGTCAGGGCCGCGGTGACCACTTCGTCCACCGAGCGGTTGTGGCCCAGGTGGATTACTTCGGCGCCCTGCGATTGCAGGATGCGGCGCATGATGTTGATCGAGGCGTCGTGGCCGTCGAACAGGGACGCGGCGGTGACAAAGCGGACTTTGTTCGCGGTCTTGGCCTGTTCTGGCTCAGCGGCAAGTTTCTTGGCGTTGGCGAGGTCGTTCATGTTTTGTTCCTTGGAACGGGGAATTTTAATTATATGACGTTTACGTTAACGTCAAGTCAAGCAAAACCGGTAAACCGATGTCTGACCCGCAGGGTCAGACACCCATCCAACGGCCGTCGCGTCATAGGTGTCTGACCCTGCGGGTCAGACACCGAATTGCCGGTTTAAGCAGCGTGGGCCTGACCGCCGCTCTTGAAAGCAGCCAACATCTTGCCCTTAGCCATCTTGTACTCAGCCACAGCCTTTTCCTTCACATGGCCAAAGCCACGGATCTTCTCAGGCAGTGCAGCAATCGCCACCGCCTGTTCGTGGTTGGCAGCCGACAATCCGTTGAGCAGCTCAGCAATAACACTGCGGAACTCGGTAATCAGCGCGCGTTCCATCTTACGCTCCTCGGTATAGCCGAAGATATCGAACGCCCCACCGCGCAAGCCCTTGAACTTGGCCAGCACAGTGAATGCCTTCCACATCCACGAACCGTATTCCGCCTTCACCAGGTGGCCCCTGGCGTCCTTCTTCGCGAACAGCGGCGGCGCCAGGTTGAACCTCAGCGAAAAATCGCCTTCGAACTGGGACTTGAGCTGTTCCACGAAGCGGCCATCGGTGTACAGGCGCGCCACTTCATATTCATCTTTATAGGACATCAGCTTGAACAGCGACTTGGCGACCGCAGTCGACAGCTTGTTGCCCAGGCCCAGCAGGGTTTCTTTCGAGCGCACTTGCTGCACCAGGTCTTCATAGGTGGCGGCGTAGGCAGCGTCCTGGTAAGCGGTCAGGAACTCGACGCGCTTCTTGATGATGGTTTCCAGCGACTGTGGCATCTGCACCACGACCGCCTGGGTCGGGGTCGCAACCTTTTCCACGCGCTTGAAGTCCACCGCGGCGCGGCGGCCCCACAGGAAGGAGCGCTTGTTCGATTCCACCGCCACGCCATTCAGTTCGATGGCGCGCAGCAGGGCCGCTTCGCTCAGCGGGATGCGGCCCTTCTGCCAGGCATAACCCATCATGAACAGGTTGGAGGCAATCGAGTCGCCCATCAGCGCCGTGGCCAGCTTGGTGGCGTTGATGAAGTCCACGGACTGTGCGCCGCCGACCGATTCGGTGATCAGGGCTTCCACGCTTTCGGCCGGGTACTGCCAGTCGGCATTCTGCGCGAAGGTGCCTGGCGGCTGCTCGTGCTGGTTGACGATGGCGAAGGTGCGGCCGGGGCGCATCTTCGACACGGCGTCGTAGGCGCCGGAGGTCAGCATGTCGCAGCCCAGGATCAGGTCGGCTTCGCCGGTGGCGATACGCTGCGCGCGCAGGTGGGCCGGCGACTTGGCGACCTTGACGTGCGAGGTCACGGAGCCGTTCTTCTGCGACATGCCGGTCATGTCCAGCACCGAGGCGCCTTTGCCTTCCAGGTGGGCGGCCATGCCCATCAGGGCGCCGACGGTGATCACGCCGGTGCCGCCGATACCGTTGATCAGGATGTTGTATGGCTGCTCGATGCTTGGCAGTACCGGCGCAGGGATATCGCCCCATTCGTCGTTCTTCGCGGCGCCGGTCTTGGTCTTCTTCAGCGTGCCGCCTTCGACGGTCACGAAGGACGGGCAGAAGCCCTTGGTGCAGCTGTAATCCTTGTTGCAGGAGGACTGGTCAATGGTGCGCTTGCGGCCAAACTCGGTTTCCTTCGGCAGGATCGATACGCAGTTGGACTGGATGCCGCAATCGCCGCAGCCTTCGCACACGGCCTCGTTGATGACCATGCGCTTGTTCGGGTCAGGGAACTCGCCCTTCTTGCGGCGGCGGCGCTTCTCGGCGGCGCAAGTCTGGTCGTAGATGATGACGGTGCAGCCAGACAGCTCGCGCAGTTCGCGCTGCACCGCGTCCATTTCCTTGCGGTCGTGCAGGGAGACGATGGAAGGCAGGGCCGAACGGTCGGTGTAGCGCGACAGGTCTTCGGTCACCAGGGCAATGCGCTTGATGCCTTCGGCCGCCATCTGCTGCGCGATCATCGGCACGGAGACGGTGCCGTCGACCGGCTGGCCGCCGGTCATTGCCACGGCGTCGTTGTACAGGATCTTGTAGGTGATGTTGACCTTCGCAGCCACGGCAGCGCGGATCGCCAGGTAGCCGGAGTGGAAGTAGGTGCCGTCGCCCAGGTTCTGGAACACGTGCGGCACTTTGCTGAATGCCGCCTGGCCGATCCACGGCGTGCCCTCGCCGCCCATATGGGTGGTCAGCTTGTTCATCTCAGGGTAGATCGAAGTCGCCATCACGTGGCAGCCGATGCCGGCCAGCGCGAAGGAGCCTTCAGGTACCTTGGTCGAGGTGTTGTGCGGGCAGCCGGAGCAGTAGAAGGCCGGGCGGAACGGAGTTTCGATTGCCTTCTTCAGCACTGCGTCCTTGGCTTCCAGGAAGGCCAGGCGGGCCTTGATCTGGTCCTGGATCGAGGTATCGGCGATGTAGCGTGCCACGCGGCCGGCGATCACGCGCGCCACTTGCGACACGGAGAAGTCAGCCTTCGGCGGCAGCAGCCATTCACCGCGCGGGGCAACCCACTCGCCCTTGTCGTCGAACTTGCCGATGATGTGCGGACGCACGTCGTCGCGCCAGTTGTACAGCTGTTCCTTCAGCTGGTATTCGACGAACTGGCGCTTTTCTTCCACCACCAGGATTTCGTCCAGGCCTTGCGCGAATTCGCGCACCGAATCCGGCTCCAGCGGCCATGGCATGGAGACCTTGAACAGGCGCAGGCCAACCTTGGCCGCCATGGCTTCGTCGATGCCCAGTTCTTCCAGCGCTTCCAGCACGTCCAGGTAGGACTTGCCGGAGGCGATGATGCCCAGCTTGGCGTCCTTGGAATCGATGGTGGTGTGATTCAGCTTGTTCTCGCGGGCGTAAGCCAGGGCCGCGTAGATCTTGTAGTCCTGCATCAGCGCTTCCTGGTTGCGCGCCTGCTGGCCCAGAGGGATGGAGGACAGGCGGGCGTTCAGGCCGCCTTCCGGCATCACGAAGTCTTTCGGGATCTTCACGTCGACGCGGAACGGATCGGCATCGATCGAAGCGCTCGATTCCACGGTGTCAGCCAGCGCCTTGAAGGCAACGGCGCAACCGGAGAAGCGCGACATGGCCCAGCCGTGGATACCGAGGTCGATGTACTCCTGCACATTGCATGGATACAGTACCGGGATCATGCAGGCGGAAAAGATGTGGTCCGACTGGTGCGGCAGGGTGGAAGAGTAGGCGCCATGGTCGTCGCCGGCCACCAGCAGGATGCCGCCGTGCTTGGACGTGCCGGCATGGTTCATGTGCTTGAAGACGTCGCCGCAGCGGTCCACGCCAGGGCCCTTGCCATACCACATGGCAAACACGCCGTCGTACTTGGCCGGGCCGATCAGGTCAACCTGCTGCGAACCCCAGACGGCGGTCGCCGCCAGGTCCTCGTTCACGCCCGGAACGAATTGCACATTGTGCTTTTCCAAGTGCTTCTGGGCTTTCCACAGGGTCTCGTCCAGGCCGCCCAGCGGGGAGCCGCGGTAGCCGGAGATGAAGCCGCCCGTGTTCAAACCGTCGCGCGCATTGCGCAACTGTTGCATCATAGGCAAGCGCACCAGCGCCTGGATGCCGGACAGGAAGACTTTACCGGTGGTGGAAGTGAATTTGTCGTCGAGGCTGACGTCGTGAAGTACGGGCGAGTTGCTGCCGTCTGGCATGGTGGCTGTCTCCAAAATTCGTGATTCGGTGCGTGCCTGGCCAGGTCGGCGCCGGGTAAGCGCGTCCTTGCCTAAGTCACAACCTGCGGGTTTGCAGGCCTTTTCAACTTTGAAGTTTACGGGTTACTTTACGTATACGGAAATACGGTTTGGGGATGGGGGTATAAGAAAAAATGATAGCCAGACGAAGCATGCTGACGGCGGCTGCAGCGTTTTTAGCCAGCCCGGGACTGGCGCTGGCAGGTGTGGCGCGCAAGATGCGGCTGGTGACCAGCCACTTGCCCTCGCTGGTCCATGAAACCGGCCAACCCGGAGGCTTGCAAGAGCTTGTGGCCGAGTTGTGCAAGCGGGCCGGCGTGGCGCCAGCGACCCAGTTTGTTCCTTGGCGCCGAGCCCAATTCCTGGCCACCACCATGCCGGCCACCGCCATCTACCCGCTGACCCGGCTGCCCGAGCGCGAGGCGCAATACCGCTGGCTGGTGCCGCTGTTCGAAGAGAACTATGTCCTGCTGGCGTTGCGCGGCAAGCTGCTGCCGGTGGAGCAGATGAAGGACCAGCGCATCGCCCTGCTGCGCGGCGCGGCGCAAGCCGCCGTCCTCAAAGAACACGGTTTCAAGCGCTTAGTCGAAGCCAGCTCGATCGATGAAGTACACCGCTTTCTGCTGGGCGGGATGGCCGATGCGGCATTCGGCGAGCGCCGCATCATTTCCGCGTCGCTGAAAGGTCACGGGGCCAATGACGGCGATTTCGAAACCAGTGCCCCAGTACGCACCACCACCGCCTGGCTGGCAGGATCGCTGGACTTTGACGAGGCCGACATCGCCCAATTCCAGCGCGCGTTGGAATCAATGCGCGCCGACGGCGCCTTGCGTCGCATCCTTGCAAGGCATAACCTGATCTAACAGCCCAGCTCGTGTCACACCTTGGGGTCACACCCCAAGTGGGACACGAGCTCATGTATTAAATGGCTGAGCCCGTGTCACGTTTGGGGTGTGACCCCACGGTGGGACACGGGCTCAGCTGAGGAGGCGGGCGCCGGGCCAGGCGTTGCGCTGGCAGAGGTCGGTGGCGACTTGCTGCGTCAGCGCGGCGATGGCGTTGGCGGCGTTGGTGAGGGGGATGTTGCGGGAGGCGCACAATACAACAGTGCGGCTGATG
>DASWTB010000506.1:0-6435 GCA_036402315.1 Pseudoduganella sp.
CCATGGTGTGACACGGGCTCGGCTGTAGGTGGGGTATATTGTTTTGATGGAGAACGTCGAGGAGCTTGAGCGGTGGTTCAGGATGGCGGGCGTGGAGTCGCTGCATGCTTGCATCGGGCCGCTTCCCGGATCGCGGGCTGCGTTGGGGCGGTGGACCAGCGATGGGCCTGGACACGCCATCCGTTCTGTCAGCCCGCATCCGGGTACGTATCGCCTGGCGCTGATGATGGAGCCGCTCGATGCGCGCATCTGGCAGGGCAATACGCCGGTCTGGGGCGGGACTATCGGTGCTAACCGCTTCCGCCTTTGCCCGCCGGGAGAACAGGGGCGCTGGAGCCAGCTTAGCGGCTGCGATATCGTGAATGTTTTCTTGCCGGTACAACTGGTTGATCGCCTGGCGGCGCTGCGCGGGGAAGACATCGATGCGACGCTGGCGGCCAGCCAGTTTACTTCCGACCGCATGGTGTTCGACCTGGTGCGCAAGATGCTCGATGCGCAGGCGCTGGCCGGGCCGCTGGCGGCGCAGATGTGCGACCACTTGGCCATGGCCCTGGCTTGCTACCTGATCGAACACTATTCGCGGCCGGTACAGGCGGAAGAGAGCTCGCTCGGCGGCACGCGCTTGCGCCGGGTACTGCGCCATATCACTGAACACCTCGATTCGCCGTTGGCCAATGCGGAGCTGGCTGCGCTGTGCGGCATGAGTGCGGCGCATTTCTCGCGGGAGTTCCATCGGGCGGTTGGCCTGCCGCCGCATCGCTATGTGCTGACGCGCCGTCTTGAGCGGGCCTGCGTGGCGCTGGCGGGCGGGGAGGCGCGCATCGTCGACATCGCGGAGGAATTCGGCTTCCATAGCGCCAGTCATTTCACGCGCGCCTTTACGGCGCATTATGGCTTGTCGCCTGCTGCGTGGCGCGCCAGCCGCTGTAACAATTGTTAATAGCAGGATTGTGCAATTTGCGCGGTTTTGTGCACGCGCTGCGCTGCTGGTCGGCCACAGAATCTCCAGTTCCAGACCACAAATAATGGAGAGAGAACATGGCTTTACTACGTAATTCCCTTGCGCTGCTTGCCCTGGCTGCGGCCGGTGTGGCGCAGGCTGACAATATCTCGCTGCGCATCGGCTTCAGCGAGGGCCGCAGCGGCGCGGAGTTCAAGCCGCTGCATGCGGAGGTGGGCAAGTTTGCTGTGACGCCGGATGTGCGCAAGGGCGCCGAGGGCGACCAGTGGGTGGTGGTGGCCAAGGATGCACAGGGCCGCGTGCTGCATGAGGTGAGCGTGAACAATGGCTTGCGCCGTCATGTGGAGACGTTCAACCCGCGTTCTGGGGCGATCGAGCTGTCGACCACCGTTCAGCAGCGTGAAGGCAGTTTCGAGGTGTCGCTGCCGTTCGATAAAGCTACCGCCAGCGTGGAGGTGCTGCCGAAGCAGGGTAGTGCGACCAGCGCCAAGTCGGCGGTTGCGGCAGCGGGACCACTGGCGCGCTTCGACCGCAGTACTCTGGAGCAGGCTGCCGCGAGTGGCAAGACCGCGCGTACGGCCATGCTGGCTGCCACGCCGACTGCCACCGCGACCACGATCCTGAATAACGGCAGCGCTGCGACGCGTATGGACTACGTCTTTATCGGCGATGGCTATACCGCAGCTGAAATGGACAAGTGGCGCGCCGATGCGCAGAAGGTGATCAACGGCTTCCTGGCTGACCCGCTGTTCAATGCCAATCGCGCTTCGATGAACATCCACCGCGTCGACGTGGCCAGTAACCAGTCGGGCGTGGACGAACTCGATAAGGGCATCTATCGCGACACCGCAATGGATGGGGAATTTGCATGCTATAACATCGAGCGCCTGCTGTGCGTGAACAATACCAAGGCGACCAATATCGCGGCGTCCGTGCTGGCTCCCGATGCACGCGATGTGATCGTGGTGATCGCCAACTCCACGCGTTACGGTGGCTCCGGCGGCGCGGTCGCCACGCTGTCGATGCACGCGTCGTCGATCGAGGTCGCGCTGCATGAAATCGGCCACACCGCGTTCGCGCTGGCCGACGAATACGAATACGGCACTTGCAACACCAGCAGCGAGCCGACCGAGGTCAACGTGTCGCTGAACGGCACGCGCTCGGTCAAGTGGGGCAACCTGATTTCCGGCGGTACCGCTGTTCCGACCGGACTGGGCGTCTATCCGAATGGTACGGTCGGCACTTTCGTCGGCGCGCAGTACTGCGGCTCGGGCAAGTATCGTCCGACGGAAAACTCGCGCATGCGCACGCTGGGCTACCCGTGGCATGCGGTGAACGAGGGGGCGGTGCAGAAGGTGTTCGCCAAGTACACCGGCGCTGGTTCGGTGACGCAGACCGGTACGCTGGCTAACGGCGGCAGCGCGATCGCGCCGAGCGCTTCGCCCGGCTGGGTGCAGGCTGGCGCCGGCACCTTCTCGCTGAAGCTGAGCGGCCCGTCCGGTGCTGATTTCGACCTGTTCTTGTTCAAGTGGTCGGGCAGCGCCTGGACCAAGGTCGCGGCCAGTGAGGGCAATACCTCCAGCGAGTCGATCAGCTACAACGGCACGGCGGGCTATTACTACGCGCAGGTGAAGTCGTATTCGGGCAGCGGCAACTACTCGCTGACCTACGCTTTCCCTAAGCCTTGATTTCGCGCTGGCGCGCTTTCGGGAGGGCAGTAAATGCCTTGTCGTAGGACCATTGCACCAGGTCGACAAGGTAGTCTTCCGGAAAGCGCCGCACGTCGACAATCGTGACCCAGTGGTACCGGCCCATGTAGCGGGCCGGTTTCACGCCGGGCATGCCGGTAAGTTCAAGGAAGCGGTCGGGCGTGGCGCGGAAACTGAAGCGCCACTGTTCCGGTTCGCTGGTCTTGAAGTAGGCGAATGTCTTGCCCCCCACTTTGTAGCTCAATACATTGACCGGTGGCGCGTGCAGCAGGCTTTCTGCGCCTGGCAGGCTGGCGCAGTGCGCTTTCAACTGCTCGGTGTTCATGAGTTATGCCGTTGTCCAGCTGAATTGCTGTTGCGGCAGGCCGGGCACGTCGACACGGAAGGTGAAGACGCCGCCGGCCAGCGGGTGAGCCGCCAGGGCTTCGTCGCTCATTCCCTTGCGTGCGGTGGTGACGAAGACAGTGCGCAGGTCGTCGCCGCCGAAGGCGATCTTGGTAATGTTCGGGCAGGGCATCGGGATGGTTTGTGCCAGCGTGCCATCGGGCGCGTAGCGTTCAATGCGGCTGCCGCCAAACAGCGAAATCCAGACGTGGCCTTCGGCGTCGACGGCGCTGCCGTCGGGGTAGCCCGGCACCCCCTTTGCGTAGCGCACGAACTCGCGCTTGCCTGAAAGCGAGCCGTCCGGCGCGCAATCGTAGGCGTACACCACGCGGGCCAGCGTGTCGGTGTGGTAGAAGGTCTTGCCGTCCGGGCTGTGGCACGGGCCGTTGGTGATGATGATGCCGCTGTCCATGGCATGCAGGCCGCGCGCATCGAGGCGGTAGAGCGAGCCGGTGGCAGTGGCTTCGGCGTTGTCCATGGTGCCGAACCACAGGCGGCCGGCCGGGTCGACGTAGGCGTCGTTGCAGCGGTTGCCGGGGTGCTGCAATTCGATCTCCAGTACGGTCTCGAAAGTACCGGCGTTGGTGAAGCGCGCCAGCTTGCCCGGCAGGCCGCAGATCAAGTCGCCGCCTGCCGTCGGCAAGGCGAAGCCGATTTCCGCCGGCGCCTGCCAGCTCATGCGGTCGCCGCCCTGTTCATTGCAGCGGTGCAGGCGGCGGCCCTTGATATCGACGAAATAGAAAGCGCGCTGGGCGGCGTTCCAGAACGGGCCTTCAGCCAGCGTTGCGCCGGCCGGCCAGATACAGTGCGGTGCACTCATGATTGCATGCGTCTCCTTGGTTGGGAAATGGATAGCGCTAACATGAGGCCGAGTTTGGGGTAATTACCATAACGAGTCAATAGATCCGACCGGGCCTGACCATGCTAATATTTGGCTCATGATTGCCTCCGCCCTGTTTACACCTGCCCAGCAGAAATTGCTGGGATTACTGTTTGTGCGCGTGAATGAGGGATTCCACCTCAACGAAATCATGCGCCTGACAGGGCTGGGCAGCGCCTCCGCGCAACGCGAGCTCAAGCGCCTGCATGAATCCGGGTTGATCGTGTCCGAACGTATCGGCAATGTACGCCAGTTCCGGCCCAATAAGGAAAACCTGGTCTATCCCGAGCTGGCCAGCCTGGTCAGGAAAACCTTTGGCCTGGTCAGCGTGCTGAACTCAGCGCTGGCGCCGATGCGCAAGCAGCTCAGCGTGGCGTTCGTCTACGGCACCACGGTGAAGGAAGCGGAGGACTCGACCGCGCCGGTCGAGCTGCTGCTGATCGGCGAGAACACCACCTACGGCGAGTTGCTGAGCAGGCTGCCAGTGGCAGAGCGCCTGCTGCGCCGCAAGATCAATCCCAACCTGTATTCTGTCGACGACTTCCAGCGCCGCCTGCGCGAGCAGCAGCCGTTCATCCTCAAGATGCTGGCAGGCCGCAAGGTGTTCGTGCTGGGCGACGATACCGATCTCGACAACATCATCAAAGAAGTCCACCCGGAGGCAGAACATGGCGACGCGTTACCGGACGTTTAAGGAGTTCTATCCCTTTTACCTGCAGGAGCACTCCAACAGCACCTGCCGCCGCCTGCATTTCGCCGGCTCCACCATTGTCCTGCTGCTGGTGGCGATGGTTATCGTCAGCGGCGAGCTGGCGCTGCTATGGTTGCTGCCCGTGGTCGGCTACGGCTTCGCCTGGGTCGGTCATTTCTTCTTCGAGCATAACCGCCCGGCGACGTTCAAGTACCCGTTGTTCAGCCTACTGGGCGACTGGGTAATGTTCCGCGATATGCTTACGGGCCGGGTTGCGTGGTGAGGCGGCAGTGCGCGGCAGGCTGATGGCCACGCGGGTATAGCATCCGACCTCCGACTCGCAACCGATCTCGCCGCCAAAGGCCGTCACCACGCGCTTGCAGAAAGCCAGGCCCATGCCAGTGCCGCCGCCGTTGTGGTGCGTGGTGTAGAACGGTTCGAAGACATGCGGCAGCACATCGGGCGCGATGCCATGGCCGTTGTCCGTCACTACCAGCCAGTTAAGCATGCCGCGTGAATAGCATTCCACTTCCACGGCGCCGCTGGCATTGACCTTCACTGCCTGCAGCGCGTTCTTCAGCAGGTTATACAGCACGAACATCAGTAGCACGTCCGAACCGTGGAAGCTGTACTCGTTGCGGATGGTGACGCGCACCTGCGAACGCTCTGCGCCCGAGAAGGGATAACAAGCCATGGCCTCGTCCACGCAGACACTGACCGAGTGCACGGCGAAGCTCTCGCTGCGCATGATGCCGTCGCGTGCCGAGGCCAGCAGCATGTCGACGATGAAATTCGAGCGGGATACTTCCGCATCGATGCTGCGCGCAATTTCGCCCAGGTGCTCAAGCTGGCGCATGCCCAGTGCCCCCTGGTGTCCGGGGCGGTAGCCGGCAATCAGCTCGGGCAGGGTGCGCGCCAGGATGCGGGTCTGGCAGCGGATGCTGGCCAGTGGCGTTCGCATTTCATGCGCGATGGTGGCGGCAGCGGCCATCGGGTCGGCCAGCAGGTTGTGGCGCACCATGGCCTGGGCGATCAGGCCCAGCGAGGCCATGATGAACACCACGCCCGGCGGATAGATCTCGACCCCGTAGTTGCACAGGTAATCGCTGGCCGCGCCGAAATAGATCAGGATGCTGACGAATACATAGCGCAGGCGCGTGCGTTCGGTCGATACGGCGAGCTGCTGGCGGCGGTACAGCAGCCACAAGGCGCGCCCAATCACGATCACGGTCTGCGCCAGGTGCAAGGGATGCAGCCAGCCCGCTTTCGGATACGCACCATAGAAGTAGTGCTGCAGGCCGGACAGCATCCAGTCCGTGGTTGGCAGCAGCAGGCCCAGGCCACAGGCGAACAGGTAGCTGATGTAGAGGCCCGGGCGCTCGTCCTTGCTGCCGGTCAGCTCGATGATGAAGTGGTACAGCGTGGTGGGCAGGAACAGGATGGGCAGATAGCCCAAGCGCGCCAACGCCATGGCCGTGGCATCGTTATGGGTCAGGAACAGCAGCGCCCAGCTCGCCTGCCAGAAGAAGGTCGTAGCGCACACCGCAAAAAAAGTCAGGCCGACCCGGTTCGGGCCGCGCGAGCGCAACACATACAGCCCATAGCAAATAAATAGGGCTGAGACCAATGCCGGTATTAGCGCATACATTGAGTTTCCTCAGCTTGAAATCGGATTGTTAACAGCTTATTGGCAAGAAATTAGACAAGTATTGAGGAATATCAATAGTTCGGCGCGCCAATCCGAAAAAGTAAGGGCTGGCATTAAGCCGTTTTACTTTTATGGAGAAATAGGCCTATGTACGTGCACGTC
>DASWTB010000507.1:0-7511 GCA_036402315.1 Pseudoduganella sp.
CCTGCGTCCCAAGTCCGGCTACGGCGTCGGTGCGCGCTACAAGAGCCCAGTCGGGCCGATCAACGTCGACGTCGCATATGGCCATGCCACCCAAAAGGCGCGGCTGCACTTCTCGCTGGGATTCACGTTCTGATGGATACGCCGCATAACCCGCCCCAGCCACCGGTCCCGCCGGGGCCGCCATCCGACGCGCCGGCTGCGCCGCGCCGCAAATGGCTGCGCCGCACCCTGATCGGCAGCGGCGTGACGCTGGCTGCGCTGGGCGGCGCCGTTTGGCTGCTCGGGCGCGAAACCACGCTGCAGCAGATCGTCGCGCAGCTTGCGCGCTCCAGCGGCGGCCAGATCGTTGTCACCGGCGTCAGCGGCTCGCTGTATGGACGCATGCATATCGGGCGCATCGTTTATCGCGACGAGTCCAGCGTCCTGACGCTCGATGACATCAACATCAACTGGTCGCCGCTGCAGTACTTCAGCGAAGGCGTGGCGATCAGCGAGCTGCATGTGGCGCGGGCAGAGTCGCGCACCACCGGTCCGTCCAAGCCGGCCGAGATGCCGGCTTCGATCACGCCGCCGTTTCGCCTGAGCATTGCCGATGGCCGCGTCAGTACGCTGGCCCTGGTCAGCGAAGACGGCAGCCGCACGGAACTGCGCGCCATCAAGCTGCAATTGCAGGGCGACGGCCAGCACTGGCAACTGAAAGACGCCAGCGCCGAGACGCCAATCGGCGCCCTCGCCGCCAGCGCGGAAATCTCCACCACGCGCCCGTACAAGCTGAGCGCCACTGCGGCCCTGGCGCCGCTTTCCGCCGCGCCGGCACCGACGCCACATGCGCCGGGTGCCGGCACCGCCAAGGCCCCGGCAGCGGGCGCCGCGACGGCCGCCGCCAGCGCGCTTGCGGCCCGGCCAGGCAGTTCCACGACCACGCCACCTGGCGCGCCCGCAGCGACGCCGCCCGACCCGAGCCTGGTGCAGCGCAGCGCAACGCGGCTGGAGCTGTTGGCCAGCGGCGACCTGGCGCAACTGAAGCTGGACGTCAAAGGCAAATCGCACTACGCCAACGGCGACGGCACCGTCATGCTGGCGCCATTCAACGCCCTGCCCCTGCGCAGCATCCGCCTGCAGGCGCACGACGTCGACCCTGCCCGCTTCGACCCGGCCTGGCCGAAAGCCGCAATCGACCTCACGCTGGAAGCCGCCATCAACGGCGACAAACTGTCCGGCAAGCTGGCCGCAACGAACCGCAGCACACCCGGCCCGCTCGACCAGCAAAAACTGCCCCTGCAAAGCGCCGCCGCACAACTGGGCGGCACGCTGAATAACGCAAGCCTCAGCGGCCTGCTGATCGACCTCGGCGCCGCAGGCAAGTTCACCGGCAGCGGCAGCCTGCGCCGCCTGCCGAAAGACGGCAGCATCGACACCGCCAGCGTGCGCCTGCACACCGACCGCCTCGACCTGCGCGGCCTGCACGGCGCCGCCATCAGCACTGCGATCGCCGGCGACATCAGCGCCGAGAGCCAAGGCAAGCAGCACACCCTGCGCGCCGCCCTCGGCGAAGGCAAGCTGCGTGTGGACGCCCACGCCACGCTGCAAGACCTGCTGCTGACGCTGCACCAGGCCCGCATCAGCGCCGGCCAGGGCAGCATCAACGCCACCGCGCAAGCCAGCCTGAAAGACGACAAGGCCTTCAAAGCCAACGCCGCGGTCAAGCGTTTTGACCCGGCCGCGCTGGGCGCTTTTCCATCGGCCGACCTGAATGCGGAACTGCAGGCCAGCGGCAAGCTGGCGCCGGACTGGCGCGCCAACGCCGACATCGCCCTGCAACCGAGCAAATTGATGGGGCAGCCGCTGTCCGGCAGCGTCAAGCTGGCCGCCGACGCTCGGCACATCTCCAACATCGATGCACGCCTGGCCTACGCCCGCAATAACGCCACGGCGCGCGGTGCGTTCGGCGCAGCGGGCGACAAACTGGAATGGCAGGTCGACGCCGCCCAGCTCTCCGTGCTCGACCCGCAGCTGCAAGGCAGCGCCACCGCCAGCGGCATCCTGAGCGGCGGCTACCAGGCGCCGCGCACCAGCTTCACCAGCGAGGCGCGCGGCCTGGCTTACCTGCCCCAGCCAACCGGCCGCCGCCCGGCCGCGGCAGACGCCGGCAGCGCCGCGGCGCCCCGCGCCGACAGCCTGATCCGCGCCAGCGGCGAAGCTGCGCTCTTCGGCGCGATGGACGTCAAGCTGTCCGGCAGCGCCAGCCGGGTCAACCCGGCCAGCTTCGGTTCTTCGGTGGCCG
Source organism: Pseudoduganella sp. (assembly GCA_036402315.1). Classification (GTDB taxonomy): domain Bacteria; phylum Pseudomonadota; class Gammaproteobacteria; order Burkholderiales; family Burkholderiaceae_D; genus Rugamonas. The sequence goes on from DASWTB010000507.1 coordinate 2,285, forward strand.
GCAACGTCAACGCCGACTTTGACGCCACGCTGCGTGCTGCGCCGGACTGGCTGGCCAATGCCGACATCCGCCTGCAGCCGGCCTCCACGCTCGGCAACGCAGCGCTGAGCGGCCACGCCAAATTCGCCGCAGCGCCGGGCCGCGTGCAGGACAGCGATATCGACCTGCGCCTCGGCCCCAATATGCTGCAGGCCAAGGGCTCCTTCGGCAAGCCGCAAGACCGTATCGACTGGAAGCTCGACGCACCGCAGCTGGCGGTGCTGGGCCGCGAGTGGTCCGGCAACCTGCGCGGCAGCGGCTACGCCAGCGGCGGCAACGTCACGGGCCGTGGTCCCAACACCATGCCGACGCTCAGCGCCACACTGGACGGCGCCCACCTGCGCCTGCCCGGCCAGCGTGAAATCTCCTCGATCAAGGGCAGCGCGACCATTGGTACGTCTTTCGGCCCGGACGATCCGCTGCAAGCCGACCTGACGGTCACTGGCCTGAACATGCCTGGCGTCCTGATCGACCGCCTGCGCCTGCAAGCCAGCGGTACCGCAGGAAGCCACACGGTGCAAGCCGCCGCCGCCAATCCTGACTTCGACGCCAGCGCGAAAGTGCGCGGCAGCTTCGCCACCGATAGCTGGAGCGGCAGCATCGACGCCTTGCAAAACAAGGGCCGTTTTGCGCTCAACCTGCAGGCGCCGGCCACGCTGCGCCTCACCGGCCGCAAAGGCGAAGGCGTGCCCGGCCTGGCCAACCCGGAGCAACTGGCATTAAGCAGCGCCACCATCGCCATGCCCGAAGGCAGCCTGCGCATCGACAGCCTGGAGAAAAACGGCCTGCACTGGCGCAGCAAAGGCAGCGCCGCCGGCGTCAACGCCAGCTACCTCGCCCAACTGTCCGACACCTGGCGCAGCAACGTGGCCAGCACCATGACGCTGGGCGGCGACTGGTCGCTCGAACTGGCAGCGCCCGCCGCGAAGGGCGCCGCGCCGGCGCTGGACAGCTACCTGCACGTGTTCCGCGAAAAAGGCGATATCACGATCACCGGTGGCGAACGCCCTATCCCGCTCGACCTGAAAGTGCTGGACGCGCGCGTCACGGTCGCCGGCGACCAGTTGCGCGCCCAGGCCGAGCTGGCCGGCGACCGCGCCGGCAACGCGCGCCTGGAAGCGAGCGCGCAGTTGCGCGACGGCCGCATTCCTTCCGACAGCCCGCTGACCTTCGGCGCCAGCGCCAGCCTGCCGTCAATTGCCTGGCTGTCGCCGCTGCTCGGTGTGCAAGGCATGGAGCTGGGCGGCTCGCTGCGCGCGCACGCCGGCGGCCACGGCACCATCGCCAACCCGCTGCTGGACGGCGAGGTGGTTGGCGAAGGGCTGGTCATCAACTGGGCCGAGCAGGGCATCCGCCTGCGCAACGGCGCCCTGCAAGCGAAAGTGAGCGGCGACCAGTTGCAGCTGCAGCGCCTGCGCTTCGACGGCGCCGATGGCAATGTGCAGGCCGATGGCTGGTTGCGGCTGGCCGGCGGCCAGATGTCGATGGACCTCAAGCTGGCGGCCAACAAGCTCGAAGTATTCAATCGCCCGGACCGCACCCTGGTCCTGAGCGGCAACAGCACGCTGGTGCGCGATGCCAAGCGCTTCGAGTTCGACGGCAAGTTCAAAGCCAACCGCGCCGTCATCGAACTGCCGTCGCTCGACACGCCGACTATCAGCGAGGACGTGGTGATCCTCGGCCGCGACAAGCCCAAAGCTGCCGCAACGACCGGAACGTCGCTGAACATCGACCTCGAGGCCGACCTGGGCGACGACTTCACCCTGCGCGGCAAGGGCCTGGACGCGCAACTGGCCGGCACCGTGCGCGTACGCATGGCGGAGCGTCGCGCGCCGCGCGTCAACGGCAGCATCCGCGTTGTCAACGGCACCTACGCCGCCTATGGCCAGCGCCTGACGATCGAGCGCGGTGTGCTGAACTTCACAGGCGCCTACGACAACCCTGGCCTGAACATTCGCGCGGTGCGCAAGCGTCCCGAAGGCGATGAGCTGAGCGAGAACAATGTGGAAGCCGGCGTGGAAGTGCGCGGCACGGCATTGGCGCCGTCCGCCAAGCTGGTCTCCACGCCGTCCGTGCCGGACAGTGAAAAGCTGGCCTGGATGGTGCTCGGCCACGGCACTGCCGATATGGCGGGCAATGAAATGAGCCTGCTGGGCACTGCTGCCGGCGCGCTGCTGGGCGGCAGCGGCGGCCCAAGCCTGGCAAACCGGGTCGGCCTGGATGAGCTGGGGGTCAGCCAGGCCAAAGGGCTGGAAAGCACCGTCGTTACCGTCGGCAAAAAGCTGTCCTCGCGCGCCTACATCAGTTTCGAACAGGGCGCGGGCACGGCGACCAGCCTGGTGAAACTGCGCTACAAGGTCAATAACCGCGTGACGCTGCAGGTGCAGACTGGCACCAACAACGCACTGGACGTGCTTTACAACTGGGCTTTCGACTGACCGGGCGGTTGCAGCTCGGGATTATGGTCGGGCACCGGCTCGTCTTGCGGGACGGGATTGTGCGGGCTGTGGGGATGCACCGGCTCGGGGTGCGGCTGCGACTCATCGACCGGCACCGGCAGGTCCGGTGCGCGGTGGGCGTGGATACGGTGTTTTTCCATGGCTGGAACTCCCGAAAGCGAGATCACGAACGGGTATTTTACGCCTGCGGTTAAAATTCTTCTTTTTTCACGAATCCGGCGCCCAATGCAACTGACTGTCACCACCGTAGTCCTGCTCATCCTCGTCCCGATGCTGATCTGGCGCACCTATTCGCGCCTGAAGCTGGTGTTCCGCCGCCAGGAATCGGTCGCCTGGCGGCACTGGGTCGGCGCGGCTGGCTTGCCGATCCTGTTGCTGGCGGCCGCCCAGTCCATGCTCGGCAACCCGCCGGCGCTGTCGATGATGGGTGGCGCCGTGATAGCCGGTGCCTGGCTGGCCTTCTTCGCGCTCAAGAAAACGCGCTTTGAAAACACGGGCAGCAAACTGTATTTCACGCCGCCGAGCCGCACCGCGATCCTGGTCTGCATGCTGTTTGCCGCCCGCGTGCTGCAGATTGGCGTCGAGTTCTACGTCAACCGCCAGTCCGAACACCCGCGTGTGATCAACCAGACCGAAGTCCTGCAGCACCCGCTGACCGTCATCCCCTTCGGCCTGATGCTGGGCTACCTCGCCGCCTACTCGATCGGCCTGCTGCGCTGGAGCATGGCGCAGAAGAAGCTCGACTAAACCAGGTCGGCCAGCGCTTGCCGCACTGTCGGGAAGCGGAAGCGGAAGCCGCTGGCGAGCAGGCGTGCCGGGGCGATGGCAGCGCCCTCCAGCAGGAGCGCCGACTGTTCACCCAGCAGCAGGCGGACTGGCCAGGCGGGCGTAGGAATGAGGCTGGGGCGATGCAGCTCGGCACCGGCGGCCTTGGCAAATTCCTGTTGCGTAGGGTGCTCGGGGGCGGTGAAATTCCAGGCGCCGTCGGCATGGGCGCCGAGGCGCCAGACGTGGGCCATGGCGCCCAGCAAATCGACGATGTGTATCCACGAAGTGCGCTGGCGGCCTGTCCCCATGCGGCCGCCGAAGCCCAGCCTGAATGGCATTAGCATCGATGGCAAAGCACCGCCGCGGCCGAACACGAGGCCGAAGCGTGCCAGCGCCACCGGCACGCCGTATTCGCGTGCACGGCTTGCGGCGGCCTCCCACTCCTGGCATAGCTGCGACATGAAGATCGCTTGCGGCGGGCTCGCTTCATTCAGCACCTGCTCGCTGCCTTGCGGCTGGATGCCATAGTAGCCCACTGCGGAAGCGTTGATCACCAGGCGCGGCTTGCGCGCAGCTCGCGCGATCCAGTCCACCACGCCCTCGGTAAGCCCGGCACGGCTGGCGCGCAGCACGGCTTTGCGCCGCTCGCTCCAGCGCCAGCCGAGGATGCGGGCGCCGGCCAGGTTGATCACGACATCGATGCTCTCCTGCGGCGACAGGTCGGCCATGCTGGCGACCGCACGCACGGCGCCGCCGAACTCCCAGGCCGCCTTGCGCGGTTCGCGCGACAGCACGATGACCCGGTGGCCGCTGGCGAGCAAGGCCGGCACCAGCGAGTGGCCGATAAAGCCGGTGGCGCCGGTCACCAGCACGGCCTGCGGCGGGCCTTCGAAGCGCGCGCTGGCCGCAGCATCGGCAGGCAAGGCACGCGCTGCAAAGGCATCGCGCATGCCGGAGACAAATACGCCCACGCCGCACAAGGCGAGGAAGACACTGAGCCAGCCCTGCGGCGCGTAGGCAAAACCTGTCGGCGCGGCCGTGGCGGCCGGCATTCCCAGCACCAGCAAGGTAATGAAGGCGCCGCCGTTAATCGCAAGCACCGTATGCGTTACGCGTTCGGTGGCTGGCAGCAGGCGCGTCTGGTCCTCCACCACAAAGTCCCACAGCGTGAGGACTATCTCGACGCCGAACAGTGCCAGCAGCGCCCATGCCCAGGCGCCCTGCCACACCCAGGCCGACAGCCCGACGAACAGCACGCCGTAAATCGTGGCACGTACTGCGTGGATGGCGAGCTCGCGACGTGCCGTGGGGCGCTGGGGCAAGGCCTCCGTCAGCTCGTGGTGGTAGATGGTGTCGAACGCGCCCAGGCAGCCTTGCGCGGCCATGAGCTGCAATGCGAGTAAATGCGTGTTCACGCTGCCTCCTTCTGCGCCGCGCGCCTTTCGTGGAACACGCCGGCCTGCACAAAGGTCGTGCCAAACAGCGCGTGGCGGATTTCGATGCGGATGTTGAAGCGGTTGGGCGCCTCGTTGCAATGGCGCAGGAAGGTCTTGCCTGGCGTGAGCACGCCAGGCAGCGGAATGCGCCAGCCCAGGATGTCCCAGAAATAGCCATCGCTGGTGAAATGAAGGTTGCCGTCAGCGACATGCAGCTTGAGCTTCATGCCAAGGCCCATGCCCACGTATTCCAGCACTTCGCCACGCTCGCTCTCCGCCATGTAGGAAGTGAACTTGATCGGCTTGCGCCCATTCAGCATGTAGATGCGCTGTTTGTAGATATTCCGCGAGCCCGGCTTGCCGTAGACCTGGATGTCGACCGGGAAGTCGTTGTCGCTGTAAGGAATCAGTGCACCCTGGATGAACGGCTTGCTGATAAAGCCAAGCAGCTTGCCGAAGCGCGAAGCGTGCAGCTCCGACAAGGTGCCGTAGTACAGCAGCGGCTTGCCTGGCGCGGGGTTCTTC
>DASWTB010000508.1:0-9179 GCA_036402315.1 Pseudoduganella sp.
CAATCGGACATAAATGTCCGATTGCCGGAGCTGACCCCGACTTTCAAAACTGCAGGCGAAAAAAAACCAGCCCGCAGGCTGGTTTCTTTTTCCCTGCAAGGAATTACTTAGCAGCAGCGGAAGCAGCGGAAGCGGCAGCCGAAGCAGCGGAAGCAGCTGCGGAAGCAGCAGCAGCAGCGTCGGTAGCAGCGGAAGCGGCAGCAGCAGCAGCGTCAGCGGCTGGAGCAGCAGCTGGAGCAGCAGCGTCAGCAGCTGGAGCTGCAGGAGCGGCTGCTGGAGCAGCTGCTTCTGGGGTAGCTACTGGAGCAGCAGGAGCTTCTTCTTTCTTGGAGCAAGCAGCCAGAGCAACAGCCAGCAGGGAGGCGATCAGCAGGGATTTTTTCATTTGTTTTCCTTAAATAACAACAAAAATTAAACAATGTTGCGATGAATAATTACCGGTAATTATCGCTCGTACGGCGTTTCGTCGGCCCTTCCAACCTTCAGAAAAAGGTCGACCAGACACGGAAACACACCGGATATTATAGCGTTTTCTGCTGCGTCGCAATAGCAAATCGGGCGGTTTACACAACTATTTTGCGAAAACGCAATATTTTTTTCCCGCGTCGAACTGCTGGCATCTGCAGCGATTACCGTCTTACCTCGAACTGCAACATTTTACATTTTTCCGGCTCACAATCCAGTCGTTCCTGGTCGCAGGCCTGGCCGGGTTTCAGCCCAGATAGCTTCATAACGCTCCAAACTGATTTGGGTTGACGATGGAGCATCAAAATCCGCTTCGCCGCGGAAGTGGTCGGCATGGAAGCGGCGCACGATGTGGACGCTGTCGGCCACCAGGAAGGAGTCGGTCAGGGTGCCGATGCTGCGGGTGGTCAGGCGGCACTCGATCTGGTGGCTGTAGTCTTCCAGCAGCTTGAGGAAGCGCGGCTCATTGCGCTCCAGGTGGGCATTGCTGTGGGCAACCAGCTGGATGCGCCCTTGGTGCTGCAGGAAGTGGCGCAGCAGGGCATCCGTCTTTGAATGCCCCAGCTGCCACCAGGCGTAGTCCGGGTCGAACATCTGCAGCGTCAGGCGGGCCTGGGAGATGCAGTCCAGCAGCAGGGCCTGGAATTGGGTACGGCTGTCAAAGAGCTGCTTCTCCATATGATCTCCAATTATTTGTTCAGTTCCAGCCAACCGTCGGTGTACCAGGCGAACAGCGCTTCCAGCACGTCTTCGGAAGCGGCTGCCACTGCCGCGCCATCCAGGCCGCGGGTATTGGCCAGGGTCTCCAGCGTCGCCTTGACGGCCTTGTTCATGGCAAACGATTCGCCATTGATGATGACATTCTTTCCGCGATATAGCATCTGCGTCTTGCGCGAGAGGGAAACGCCTTTTTTCTCAGCGGATTGCTGGAATTTGCCGGCAGTTAGCGGCTTTTCCACGGGCTGGAAGAAGACGTTGTGCTTCGGCTCGGACAGGTATTCACCCAGGAAAATGGCGAAATCGTCTTCGGTGAAACTGACTTTGTTCAACTCGTCGGCCAGTTTGCCCAGCATGGCTTTTGGAATTTCGGCCGGCTTGCTGGTCGGCTCCAGGTCCGGATCGGCATAGCGGCCAGGCAGGTCGATGGAGTCGGCCATGAACTGCAGGAAGGCTTCGCCCAGCTCCTGGTAGGACGGCGAGCGGAAACCGATCGAATAGGTCTGGCAGTCGCCAATCGCTTCGCCATCGTGGGCGTAATGCGGCGGCAGGTAAAGCATATCGCCCGGCTCCAGCACGAATTCCTCGCTGGCCTTGAATTTCTTCAGGATCTTCAGCGGCAAGCCGTCGATCAGGGTCAGGTCTTTCTGCGCGCTGATCTTCCAGCGGCGCTGGCCTTCGGCCTGCAGCAGGAACACGTCATAGGAGTCAAAGTGCGGTCCGACGCCGCCGCCATCGGTGGCAAAACTCACCATCAGGTCGTCCAGGCGCGCGTCGGGCAGGAAGCGGAACTGGCGCAGCAGCGCGTCCGCCTTGTCGTCCTGCAGGTTGACGCCCTGGACCAGCATGGTCCACTCGCGCTCTTTGCGCGAAGGCAGTTCCTTCAGCGGGCCGTGCTGCATGTCCCAGCTGCCGTCTTTCTTGGTGACCAGACGGCTTTCCACGTAGTCCTTGGTGGCCAGTTCGGCCAGCTTGTCGAAAGGCAGCAGCGGCTTGAAGCCGGGGATGGCCTGGCGGATCAGCAGCGGCTTCTTGTGCCAGTAATCGCGCAGGAATTGTTCGGGCGTGATATCGCCCAGGAGAGTGAGTTTTTTCATGGCGCGATTATAGCAAGCGGTATAATCCCTTCCAGCTTAGAAAAGAAAGGAAGCTCAATGAAGATCGCCAAGAATACCGTTGTGACGGTGGAGTACAAACTGTCCGACGCACAGAACAATCTGATCGAAGACGGTCGCCAGCCTATGGTTTACCTGCACGGTGGCTACGAGAACACCCTGCCAAAGATCGAAGAAGAGCTGGACGGCAAGGAAAACGGCTACGCCACCACGATCCAGATTGAACCGGAAGACGCCTTTGGCGATTACGACCCTAACCTGCTGAAAGTGGAAGAGCGTGCACGCCTGCCGGAGCCGCTGGAAATCGGCATGCAGTTCGAAGGCCTGCCTGAAGGCGGCGAAGAGGACGACGCGATGATCTTCACCGTGACCGAAATCGCCGAAGACAAAGTGGTCCTGGACGGCAACCATCCGCTGGCCGGCATGGCCCTGCGCTTCGAACTGAAAGTGGTTGACGTACGCGCCGCCACCGAAGAAGAAATCGCCCACGAACACGTGCATGGCCCGCACGGCCACCACCATCACGACGGCGATGATGAAGGCGATGATGGCGAGGAAGGCGATCACTTCCGCAGCCACCCGATCCACTAAGATCGCAAGCCCCGCACAGCGGGGCTTTTTTACGTCATTCGCTGCCCAGGGCGAACAGCGAAGCGCTGCCGGGAATCACGCGCAGCGCGGTCCACTCGGCGCCTATCGCCAGGTGGCCCACGTTCTTGTTCCATTCGATGGCCGGGGCAGCCTTGCCCTCTTTGCGGTTATCCACCAGCAGCAACTGGCCCGGATACTTGTCGGCCTGCGAGCGCACGATGCGGCGGATTTCGGTAAAGCCGTCGCGCTTTTGCGCCAGGCGGGCAAAGAAGCCTTGCTCCACGTGGGCGCCGATGTCGCCATCCATCACCAGCACGATGCCGGCAATGTTCTTGCGCTTGGCGTGCAGGAAGGTGCGGTGCAGCCAGCCGCGGTTGGCCACCATGCGGTCTTCGTATTCGCTGTTGCGGCCAGCTTCGGTCAGGTAGTGGTTGTTCCTGGCCGGCACGTTGAGCGTGACGAATAGCACGTTCTCGTATTCCCAGTAGGTGTTCTCGGCGTAGTCGCGGAACTTGGCAATGCCGGACTGCCGGTTCAGGGCCAGCTTGCCCTTGCCCAGCGCGTCGGGTTCCCGGAAGAACAGTTCGCGGATGCGGTTGAGGCGTTCAATGGCGTTCGACTTGCCGTTGGCGTTGCGGCATTCGGTCCAATCGCTGCCGGCCGGCAGCAGCACCAGCGGGCGCTCGGCGCCGTTCATCAGGTCGCGGCGTTCCTGGTACAGGCTGTCGGTGCATGGCTCGCTGGCCGACTTGATGCCATTGGCGATCAGGAAGGCTGGTTCGGCGCGGCTCGCTTCGGCCAGCATGCGGCGGAATTCGGCATCGCCTTCGCCTTTGGGGAAATTGTGGCCGAGCAGGGCGAAGCTGAACTCGCCCTTGCGCGGCGCGGCCTTGTCGCTGCGCGCGCTGGCGACCGGCGCGGCAAGCACGGCGGCTGTCAGCGCGGCCGCAGCAAGCATGCTCAAGGCAAGCCGGCGTTTCATGCCTGCGCCAGGCGCTTGAGCTGGTACAGCCGGTCCAGCGCTTCGCGCGGGGTCATGGCGTCCGGGTCGATGTCGTCCAGTGCTGCCAGCAGTTCTTCGGCGCGCGGGTCGGCGGCCGCAGCGGCTGGCGGCGCTTCATCGTCGTTGGCATCGGCCACCGGCGCCGCAAACAGGTCGAGCTGGGGCGTGGCATCGAGCGCTTGCGCTTCCAGACGCGCCAGGTGCTTGCGCGCGGCCTTGATCACTGGCTGTGGCACGCCCGCCAGCTGCGCCACTTGCAAGCCGTAGCTTTGCGAGGCCGGGCCGTTCTGCACCGCGTGCAGGAACACGATGGAATCCTTGTGTTCCACTGCCGACAGGTGCACGTTGGCGGCAGTCGGATGCGCTTCCGGCAACTGGGTCAGCTCGAAGTAGTGGGTCGCGAACAGGGTAAAGCTGCGGCTCGATTCGATCAGGTGGCGCGCAATCGCCCACGCCAGCGCCAGGCCGTCGAAGGTCGAGGTGCCGCGGCCGATTTCGTCCATCAGCACCAGCGAATGCTCGGTGGCGCCGTTCAGGATGCTGGCCGCCTCGGTCATCTCCACCATGAAGGTGGAACGGCCGCCGGCCAGGTCGTCGGTGGCGCCGATACGGGTGAACACGCGGTCGATCGGGCCGATGGTGGCGCTGGCGGCCGGCACGTAGCTGCCCACATAGGCCAGCAGCGTAATCAGGGCGACCTGGCGCATGAAGGTCGACTTACCGCCCATGTTCGGGCCGGTGATCAGCAGCAGGCGGCGGTCGGCCATGAACTTGCAGTCGTTGGCGATGAAGCGCTCGATCTGGTTTTCCACCACCGGGTGGCGGCCTTCCACGATATTGATGCAAGGCTCGGCCACCAGGTTGGGCGCGCACCAGTTGTTGCGCAGGGCGTGTTCGGCCAGCGCGCACAGGGTGTCGACCTGGGCCAGGGCCTGGGCGATGGACTGCAACGGGCCGATGAAAGGCGCCAGTGCGCCGAGCAGCTCGTCGTACAGCATCTTCTCGCGCGCCAGCGCGCGGTCCTGCGCCGACAGGGCCTTGTCTTCGAAGGCTTTCAGTTCCGGCGTGATGTAGCGTTCGCAGTTCTTCAGGGTCTGGCGGCGGCGGTAGTCTTCCGGCACCTTGTCGGCCTGGCCGTTGGTGACTTCGATATAGAAGCCGTGCACGCGGTTGTATTCCACGCGCAGGTTGGCGATGCCGGTGCGTTCGCGCTCGCGGGTTTCCAGGTCGACCAGGAACTGGCCGGCGTTTTCGGACAGGCCGCGCAGTTCATCCAGCTCCGCGTCGTAGCCGCGGGCGATCACGCCGCCGTCGCGCACCATAGTGGCCGGTTCCGGCATGATGGCGCGCAGCAGCAGGTCCACGCATTCCTTCGGCTCGTTCAGGCCGAAGTGCAGCTTGGCCAGCAAGCCATCGGCATTGTCGTGGCCTAGCGCGCGCAGCATGGCGTGCTGCAGCTTGGGCAGCTGTTGCAGGCCGTCGCGCAGAGCGGACAGGTCGCGCGGACGCGCCGACAGCAGGGCCACGCGGGTGGTGATGCGCTCGATGTCGGGCACTTGCGCCAGGTGGTAGGCCAGCGAGCCGGTGGTGTCGTGCTGCATCAGCGCGGCGATGGCATCGTGGCGGGCGCGCGCCACCGACTGGTCGCGCTTGGCGTGGTGCAGCCAGTGGCGCAGCAGGCGCGAACCCATGGCGGTGCGGCAGTGGTCCAGCAAGGAGAACAGGGTAGGGGACTCCTGGCCGCGGATGGTTTCCGTCAGCTCCAGGTTGCGGCGGGTGGCGGCATCGAGGCCGATGTATTCGTTTTCCGTTTCGCAGGACAGGCTCTTGACGTGCTGCAGGCCGCGGCCCTGGGTCGATTGCGCGTAGCGCAGCAGCGCGCCGGCCGCGCCGAATGCCGCGCCCAGGCCTTCCGCGCCGAAGCCGGTCAGGGTGGCGACGGACAGCTGGTCCAGCAGGGCCTTGTGGCCATGCACCACGTCGAAGTGCCAGGCCGGCACGTTGTTGACGTGGCAGATCGCGATATCGTCGAACATGTCGGCATCGTCGCCGCGCAGGATTTCAGCGGGCGCAATACGCTCCAGCTCCTGGCCCAGGCGCGTGTTGACGCTGCGCTGGTCGCCGGAGAATTCCATCAGGCGCAGCGCGCCGGAGGCCAGCGACAGCCAGGCCAGGCCGCAGGTGACATGCTTGCGGTTGCTGATCATCGTCATGGCCAGCAGCGGGCGTTCCGACTTTTCCGGCAGCAGGTCGGAGTCGGTCAGGGTGCCCGGCGTGACCACACGCACCACCTTGCGTTCGACCGGGCCCTTGGCCAGCGCCGGGTCGCCGATCTGCTCCGCGATCGCGCAGGACTCGCCCACCTTGACCAGCTTGGCCAGGTAGCCATCGAGCGAATGGAACGGCACGCCCGCCATCTTGATCGGCACGCCGTTCTGGCTGCCGCGCGCAGTCAGCGTGATGCCCAGCACGCGCGAGGCCTTCTCGGCGTCGTCGAAGAACAGTTCGTAAAAGTCGCCCATGCGGTAGAACACCAGCATGTTCGGGTAATCGGCCTTGATGCGCAGGTACTGCTGCATCATCGGCGTGACTTTCTCGGCCGGGCTGTTCTTGACGGCTTCTGGATTGATGTCGGAAGGCAGGGTGGTCATTTTTCGGAGTTTCGGTCGGGCACCGCGCCGGGCGCGGTAAAACGTTGCATTTTACCCCACGGGGCGGGTGTGCAACAGTCACGCCTATTCATAGATAAAGCGCTCTAATGATGCTTTCTGGCAACGAATTGTGCGAGACTTCTTGCCCAAATGCAGTTAAACTTCCGTCAAATTATTTTTCGGCAAGACTTGTTCTGCTGGTATAGGAATCCTTGTGAAACGTTTATTCAAGCCTTACAACAGTGGTTTCACCCTGATCGAAGTGATGGTCACGATGGCTATCGTCGCCATCCTGGCGGCAGTGGCGGTGCCGGCATATGGTGACTACACCAAGCGCGGCCGCATTCCGCAGGCGACCAATGGCCTGTCGGAGATGCGCATCAAACTGGAGCAATATTTCCAGGACAACCGTACCTACGCCGGCGCCTGCAACGATGGGGCGCCAGCGGCGCCGCCGGCGAACCAGGACTTTACCTTCACCTGCGTGATTGCCGGCGATGGCCTGAGCTACGACCTGAAAGCCGAAGGGAAACGCGCGATGGCGGGCTTTACCTACGAATTGGACGAAACCAATGCCAAGAAATCGAGTGGGCCGACCGGCTGGACTGGCTCGCAATCTTGCTGGGTAACCGCCAAAGGCGGGCGTTGCTGATGCGTAAGCAAGGCGGTGTGAGCCTGATCGAGCTCTTGGTGGCGGTAAGCGTGCTCGGCGTGCTGCTGGGACTCGCGACGCCGCATTTTGCGCAGATGATCCAGGATGCGCAGAACCGCACTGCAGCGGAATCGCTGCTGAACGGACTGCAGCTGGCGCGGACGGAAGCGCTGCGGCGCAGCACGCAGGTGCGCTTCAGTCTGACTGACAAGGATGGCAAGGTGGCCTGGACGGTTGGCTGTTTGAACGCCAACCTCTGTCCGGCGTCGATTCAACAATATGCGCCAGAGGAAGGTGGCGGCAACGCGCGGGTAGGCGTCACCATCGATGCCTTGCCGCGGCCGCCCAAACCGAACACCTTCGACACGGCATTGGCAGCCGGCGCCGGCCTTGACAACCCGGCCTTTGTCACATTCGACGGCTTCGGGCGGGTGAGCGCCGCGGCCGGTACCGAAATCAGCCGCATTGACGTTACCAATGCCAAGTCCAGCAAGGCGCGCCGCTATGTCGTCACCGTCGGCGCGGGTGGCCAGATCCGCATGTGCGATCCGGACAGCAGGCTCAACGGCACGCCGCAGGGCTGCATTTAAGGAGTAATCCCATGATTCGCAATTTAAAACCTGGGCGCCAGGATGGCGTCGTATTGCTTGAAGCGCTGGCGGCGGTGCTGGTGTTCTCGTTCGGCATCCTGGCCTTCCTCTGGATGCAGGCCGCGGCCACGCGCCAGGTTTCCGATTCCAAGTATCGCCTGGAGGCCAGCTTCGCTGCCAACCAGATCTTGGGCGAGATGTGGGTGCATCGCGACAAATTGTCCGACTATGCCGGCACCGACCAGAAACTGCCAAGCCTGCCTGACGGCACCCGCACGGTGGCGATCAACGGCAGCCAGGTCACCGTCACCATCAAGTGGAAAAGTCCTGGCGAATCCAAGGCCCACAGCTACGAGGCGGTGGCGCAAATTAACGGATAAGGAAAATTATGCAGAGCTCGCAGAGAGGCTTTACGATGGTCGAGGTCATGGTGGGCCTCCTTATCGGCATGTTGGGCACATTGATCGTGGCCCAGGCCTTCACCAATAACGAAGCGCGTAAGCGCACCATCACCAGTGGCGCAGACGCCCAGGCCAATGGCGCCATTGCGCTCTACATGCTGGAGCGCGATACCAAGATGGCGGGTTGGGGCATGACGGCCAGCACCAGCTCGTATGTCGGCTGCACCAACGTGTTTGCCTATTGCGACAAGAGCGCCGAGTGTGGCGGCAAGGAAGGTGCGCTGGCCGATATCAACTTTGCGCCGGCCCTGATCAAGGATGGCGGCGATGGACCGGACAGCATTGCAGTCCAGTATTTTGCCGATCCAAACCAGTCTTCGTTCCAGCCGTCCAGTTCGACTACGATACGCCGGGCTATGCCGCAGCCGTCAACTGAACTGGATGTCGCGAACGCCGCTGCCTGCACGAAAGGTGACCTGGCGCTGGTGTCGCAGGCTGGCAACTGCACCATCATGCAGATCACGGCAGTCCAGGCCCAGGCTGCGAAGCTGCAGCACAATTCCGGCAGCGGCGGCAGCTACAATCCGCCGGCGTCCTATTTTCAGGGCGATTCGAACACTTGGCCAAAATACGGGGTTGGCGCCAGCGTAACTTGTTTCAAGCCGGCGAATGGACACCCGATTTTCCGCAAGAGCTATTCGATCGATACCGCGACCCGCCAGCTGGAACGCAGCGATAACTCGCAAGTGCCTGCCGTGACGAATGAGCTGGTGATGCCGGAGGTCATCGACCTGCAGGCTGAGTATGGCGTCGCGCAAGCCGGCAGCCAGACGGTCGACAGCTGGGTTAGCGCCGCCGCGTCGCCATGGGATGCTCCGACCTGGAGCGACTGGCAGCGCATCAAGGCCATTCGCGTTGCCATGGTCACGCGCGCGAGCCAATATGAGCGCCCCGAAAGTGCCGAAAAGGGCTGCACGGCGACCACCGCATTGTC
>DASWTB010000509.1:0-7641 GCA_036402315.1 Pseudoduganella sp.
AACCGGTAAACCGGTGTCAGACCCGCAGGGTCTGACACCTTCCGTTCTGGCGTCGGCGATTATACGAACTTTACTGACAGGCTTGCCAGGCCTTCGATGCTGGCGGTGAGGGATTGGCCGCGCCCTACTGCGCCGACACCTTCCGGCGTGCCGGTGAAAATCAGGTCGCCGGGCTCGAGGCGGAACAGTGTGGAGAGGTTGGCGATGGTCTCGGACACGGACCAGATCATGTGGTCGGTGGTGCTGGATTGCTTCACTGCGCCGTCCAGGGCGAGAGCGATGGCGGCGCTTTCGACACCGGTGGCGTCGACTGCACGGCGCAACTCGCCTACTGGCGCGGAGTAGTCGAAGGCTTTGCCGATTTCCCACGGGCGGCCGGCGTCCTTCATCTTGCCTTGCAGGTCGCGGCGGGTCATGTCCAGGCCCACGGCGTAGCCGAAGATATGCTTTGGCGCTTCGGCTACGGAAATGTCGCTGCCGCCGGCGCCAATCGCTACCACCAGTTCGCACTCAAAGTGGAAATTGCTGGTTTGCGACGGGTACGGCAGTTCGGCCACTGTTCCGGGAGCTACCGGCACCACGGCCGCAGCATCGCCCGGTTTGCAGAAGAAGAATGGCGGTTCGCGGTCCGGGTCGGAGCCCATTTCGCGCGCGTGGCCGGCGTAGTTGCGGCCCACGCAGTAGACGCGACGAACCGGGAAACGTGCGTCGGTGCCGCTGATTTGCAGTGCCGCGGACTGGTGCGGTGGGAAAACGTATTCAGTCATTCTCGAAATCCTCAGGTGAACAGGAGCGCGCGCATGGCGATGCGGAAGGATGCTATCAGTTCCGGAATCGGCAGGTCGGGATAGTTCAGCACCCGCAGTTGCAGGCCCTGGTGCAGGCATATCACTGCCTGCATACGCCCTTCAACGGTGACGTCGTCGGCAGGCAGGCCATGCTTTTCGCGGCCGGCCTTCAGCAGCGCCAGCAGGCGTGCGCGCATGCGGCGGTCGGACTCCTGGCTCAAGGCGGCTATTGCGGGATTGCGGGCGCTTTCCGCGGCAATTTCCAGCGGCAGCGCCCAGTGATCCGGGTCCAGGTTGTCGTGGACACTCTGCTCGACGTCGTCGATCATCGCCTGCAGCGGGTCGGGCCGGCTGCCAATATTGCTGATAATTTCATGCACCCGCGTTTCGTTTTCTTCCACGAAGGCGGCGATGATGGCGTCTTTGCTGGCGAAGTAGTTATAAATATGGCCGGCGCTCATGCCGGCCGCTTTGGAAATCTCGGACATGCTCGCGCCGTGGAATCCGCTGCGGCGGAAACAGGTGGTGGCGGCGTCCAGTACCTGGCGGCGGCGATTGGCGGCGCGCTCTGGGTCGATGTGGCGTTTTTCAGTCATAAGGCGTAACAATGGCCAAGGTAATGAGCTTTGTCAAATTACAACGTGCTATGATGGCTAGGCAGTTACTTCATTCTTAAAGGAAAGAGTGATATGCCCTCCCGTACCTCTCGCTCGATTGAGATGCGGCCCGCTGAAGCGGGCGACCTGGCGTTCATGCAGCAGCTGTATTCCAGCACGCGCAGCGCCGAAGTTCGGATGGGGGGCTGTGACCTCGCCACCGAAACCCTGCTGCAAGGCTTGCAGTTCAAGGCGCAGCAAACCTGGTACGAAACCCAATACCCCAACGCCGACCTGGCCGTGATCATGGATCGCGAGCGCCTGATCGGACGCCTGTACGTCGATTACGGTCCGGGCGAACTGCGCATCCTGGATATTTGCCTGCTGCCCGAATACCGCAATCGCGGCATCGGACTTGGCTTGCTGCGCAGCCTGCAGGCCCAGGGCGAGCGGCTGCGCCTGCCAGTGCGGATCAACGTTCCGCTGGGGAGCCTGGCGCAGCGCCTGCTGCTGCGCTGCGGTTTCGACATCCTGGCAGTGGACGGCACTTACAACATCATGGAGTGGATGCCGCCCGCCGGTATCGATTAAACCCGGACTAAGCCCAGCCCCCGAGCACTTTGTACAAGGTGACCTGATTGGTCGCCTTGGCCAGTCGCACGCTGATCAGGCTTTGCTGTGCGGCGTACAGGGCACGCTGCGACACCAGGGCATTCAGGTAAGACTCCGCCCCCTTCTGGTAACGCGCCTCATGGATGCGGTAGCTGCGGCTTGCCGCTTCGGTCAGCGCGGTTTGCGATTCCACCCGTTCGTCCAGCGTGCCGCGCTGCGCCAGCGCATCTGCCACTTCGCGGAAGGCAGACTGGATCGCTTTTTCATAGCGCGCCACGGCGATGCCGTTGTCCGCCTTGGCGATGTCCAGCCTTGCGCTATTGGCGCCGCTGTCGAACAACGGCAGCGTCAGTTGCGGCAGGAAGGTCCAGGCGCCGGTACCGGCCTTGAACAGGTTGCCCAGGCTGCTGCTTGCGCTGCCCGCCGTCCCGGTCAGCGTAATGCTCGGGAAGAAGGCGGCGCGCGCCACGCCGATATTGGCGTTGGCGGCTTTCAGCGAGTGCTCGGCTTCCAGCACATCCGGGCGTTGCAGCAGCACGGAGGACGGCACGCCTTCCGGCAGTTCGGCCAGGGTGGTGACCGCGGTCGGCAAGGCTTGCGGCAGCAAGCTTGCCGGCACTTGGGTACCGACCAGCAGGGCCAGCGCGTTCTCGCCGGCCGCTACCTGGGCGGTATACAGGGCCATGTCGTTGCGCGCGGCTTCGACACTGGTTTGTGCTTCGTACATATCGAGCCCCGAGGTGGCGCCCGATTCGAAGCGGCGCTTGCTCAGCTCATACGTAATCTGCTGGCTTTTCAGCGTATCCTGGGCCAGCAGCAGGCGCTCCTTGTCGGCAGCCAGGCCAAGCCAGGTCGTGGCCACTTCGGCCACCAGGCTAAGGCGCTGGGCACGCTGCGCTTCCTGCGTGCCGAGGTAGGCTTGCAGACCCGCTTCCGACGAGTTGCGCAGTTTACCGAACAGGTCCAGCTCATAGGCTGGAATGGCCAGGCCGCCGGTGTACTGGCGACTGATGTCGCCGCCCGGTGCGCGCGATGCGCTCTGGCCCACTTGCGCATTCACCTTTGGCAATTGCGCGGAACGGTCGATGCCGTACTGCGCCCTGGCCTTTTCGATGTTCAGCGCAGACACGCGCAGGTCGCGGTTGTTCTTCAGCGCCAGCTCCACCACTTCACGCAGTTGCTGGTCGCCGATGAAGTCCTGCCAGGCGATTTCGCTGGCTGGCTTGGCATCGGCGGCAGTACTGGCTGGCTTGTAGGCCTCGCCCTGCGGCCAGGCAGCGGCTACCGGCGAGTCCGGGCGCTGGTATGTCGGCGCCAGGCTGCAGCCGGCCAGCAAGGCCGCCACTGCAAGGGTGCTCAAAGTCTTGTTCATATCAATTTACCTCCGAAGCGATGGCCGGTGCGGCAGGTGCGGCTGGGGAAGCCTTGCGGGCTACCCATGCACGCACCACCACGAAGAACACCGGCACGAAGAAGATGCCGAGGAATGTAGCCGTCAGCATGCCGCCCAGCACGCCAACGCCGATCGCGTTCTGGCTGCCGGAGCCTGCGCCGCTTGCCATTGCCAGCGGCAGCACGCCGAGGCCGAAGGCGATCGACGTCATCAGGATCGGGCGCAGGCGCAGCTTGACTGCCTGCGACGTCGCTTCACGCAGCTCGACGCCTTTTTCCTGCAGTTCCTTGGCGAACTCCACGATCAGGATCGCGTTCTTCGCCGACAGGCCGACCACGGTTAGCAACCCGACCTGGAAGTACACGTCGTTCGCCAGGTGGAAGCCCCAGGCCGCCAGCACGGTGCCGATCACGCCGAGCGGCACCACCAGCAGCACCGAGAACGGCACCGACCAGCTTTCATACAGCGCGGCCAGGCACAGGAACACGATCAGTACGGAGATGGTGTACAGCACCGTGGTCTGCGAGCCGGAGTCGCGCTCTTCCACCGACAAGCCGGTCCACTCGAAGCCGATACCGGCCGGCAGTTGCGCCACCAGCTTTTCCATTTCGGCCATGGCGACACCGGAGCTGACGCCCGGCGCAGGCATGCCCTGCACGTTCATCGATGGCACGCCGTTATAGCGCTCCAGGCGCGGCGAGGCATAGATCCAGCGGCCGCTGGCGAAGGCGGAGAATGGCACCATCTCGCCCTGTGCGTTACGCACGAACCACTTGTTCAGGTCTTCCGGCGCCATGCGCGATTCCGGCGTGCCTTGCAGGTAGACGCGCTTGACGCGGCCACGGTCGACGAAGTCGTTCACATAAGACGAACCCCAGCCTACGCTCAACACGCGGTTCACGTCGGCCACGGACAGACCCAATGCAGTAGCTTTCTGCTGGTCGATATCCAGCTTGAACTGCGGCGTATCTTCCTGGCCGTTAGGACGCACCGCCATCAGCAGCGGGTTCTTGGCGGCCATGCCCAGCAACTGGTTACGCGCCGCCATCAGCGCTTCATGGCCAACGCCGCCCTGGTCCTGCAGCTGCAGGTCGAAGCCGCTGGCGTTGCCAAGTTCCATCACGGCTGGCGGAGCGAAGGCAAACACCATCGCTTCGCGGATCTGAGAGAAGGCGCCCATGGCGCGGCCAGCAATCGCTTTCACCTTCTGGTCCGGGCTCTTGCGCTCCGACCAGTCCTTCAGTCGCACGAAGGCGAGACCGGCGTTCTGGCCGTTACCGGCAAAGCTGAAGCCCGCCACGGTGAACACGGAAGCGACGGAAGCCTTTTCGTCTTCCAGGAAGTGGTGTTCCAGCTTTTCCAGCACCTTCAGGGTGCGCTGCTGGGTGGCGCCGGTTGGCAGCTGCACCATGGAGAACAGCACGCCCTGGTCTTCTTCCGGCAGGAAGGAAGTCGGCAGGCGCATGAAGGACACGGCCAGCACCGCCAGCAGCGCGCCATACACCACCAGCGAACGCCCGCTGCGCGCGATCATCTTGCCGACCCAGCCCTGGTACCTGGTGCTGCTGCGGTCGAAGCTGCGGTTGAACCAGGCGAAGAAGCCTTTCTCGGAAACGTGGGCCCCAGGCTTCAGGAAGGTGGCGCACAGCGCAGGCGTGAACACCATTGCCACCAGCACCGACAGCACCATGGCGGATACGATGGTCACCGAGAACTGGCGGTAAATCACGCCGGTCGAGCCGCCGAAGAATGCCATCGGCACGAACACGGCGGATAGCACCATCGCGATACCAACCAGCGCGCCCGAGATCTGGCCCATGGATTTGATGGTCGCCTCTTTCGGCGACAAGCCCTCCTCTGTCATCACGCGCTCAACGTTCTCAACCACCACGATGGCATCGTCCACCAGCAGGCCGATAGCCAGCACCATGGCGAACATGGTCAATGTGTTGATCGAGTAGCCGAGCGAGAACAGCACGCCGAAAGTACCGAGCAACACGACCGGCACCGCAAAGGTCGGGATCAGCGTGGCGCGGAAGTTCTGCAGGAAGACGTACATCACGATGAACACCAGGATCACCGCTTCTACCAGGGTCTTGACCACCTCTTCAATGGACAGCTTGACAAAAGGCGTGGTGTCGAACGCCACCTCGGCCTTCATCCCTTGCGGGAACTGCTTGCCCATCACTTCGATCTTCTTCTTCACCGCGTCGGCCGTATCCAGCGCATTGGCGCCAGTGGCCAGCTTGATTGCCACACCTACCGCTGGCGAGCCGTTGTAGCGCGCCACGGTGTTGTAGTTTTCGTTGCCCAGCTCAATGCGTGCGACGTCGCGCAGGTGCACGGTGGCGCCACTGGCGGTGGTCTTCAGCAGGATGGCGCCGAATTGTTCCGGCGTCTGCAGGCGGCTTTGCGCCGTCACGGTGGCGTTCAGTTGCTGGCCTGGAATAGCAGGGGCGCCGCCCAGTTCACCGGCCGAGACTTCGGCGTTCTGCGCCTGGATGGCAGCCGTTACGTCGGCTGGCGTGAGCTGGAAGCCTTGCAGCTTCTGCGGGTCGAGCCAGATGCGCATCGCATACTGCGAGCCGAACAGCGTCACGTCGCCCACGCCTTGCACGCGGCTCAGCGGGTCGATGACGTTGGCGGCCACATAGTCGCCCAGGTCGGACTGCTTCATCTTGCCGTCTTCGGAGACGAAGCCCAGCACCAGCAGGAAGTTGCGGGTCGCTTTCGACACCACCAGGCCTTGCTGGGTCACGGCGCTAGGCAGCAGCGGCGTTGCCAGCTGCAGCTTGTTCTGCACCTGCACCTGTGCGATATCCGGATTGGTGCCGCTGTTGAACGTCAGCGTGATGTTGATGCCGCCGGTCGAATCACTGGTCGACGACATATAGCGCAAGCCGTCGATACCCTTCATCTTCTGTTCGATGATCTGGGTGACGGCGTCCTCCACCGTCTTCGCCGATGCGCCCGGGTAGGAACCGGAGATCGAGATCGACGGCGGCGCAATACTTGGGTACTGCGAAATTGGCAGCCCCTTGATCGCCATCACGCCCGCCAGCATCACAACGATGGCGAGCACCCAGGCGAAAATGGGGCGGTTGATAAAGAAGCGGGACATGATGGAATCCTCCGCTTAGCGTGCCGCGACGGCTGGCTTGTCCGCAGCAGCAGTGGTGGCGCTGCCGCTGGAATTTTTTGCGACGACCGCAGGCGCCCCCGGCTTCACTTTCTGCAGGCCTTCGACGATCACGCGGTCGCCGGCAGCGAGGCCCGATTTCACCAGCCATTTGTCGCCGATGATGCCGCCGGTTTGCAGCACGCGCTGTTCGACTTTGCCTTCCTTGTTCAGCACCAGGGCCGTGGCCTCGCCTTTCGGATTGCGGGTCACGCCCATTTGCGGCACGGCGATGGCTTGTTCGCTGACGCCGGTTTCCAGCACGGCGCGCACGAACATGCCTGGCAGCAGGTCATGCTTCGGGTTCGGGAACAGCGCACGCAAGGTCACGTTGCCGGTGCCCGGATCGACGCTGACGTCGGAAAATTGCAGCTTGCCCGGCAGCGCATACTTGCTGCCATCGGCCAGCAGCAGCGTCACCGCCGCCTGGCCATTGGCTCTTTTGAGCGAGCCGCTATCCAGTTCGCGCTTCAGGCGCAGCAGCTCTTCGCTGGACTGAGTGACATCGACGTAAATCGGGTCCAGCTGCTGCACCGTGGTCAGCGCAGTGGCCTGGCCGGCAGTCACCAGCGCACCGGGAGTCACATTCGAGCGGCTGATGCGGCCGGAGATCGGCGACGCAACCTTGGTGTAATCGACATTGATGCGGGCCGAATCGACGGCGGCTTGTGCAGCTTCGACTTCGGCCTTGGCCTGCTCGTGAGCGGCGACTGCATCGTCGTAATCCTGGCGGCTCACGCCCTCGATCGCCACCAGCTCTTTATAGCGGGCGACTTTTGGAGCGGCGGCAGCCAGGTTGGCCTTTGCTTTGGCCAGGTTGGCCTTGGCGGAGTTATACGCCGCTTGGTAGGTTGCAGCATCGATCTGGTACAGCTGAACACCAGCTTTGACGTCCCCGCCTTCAGTGAACAGGCGTTTCTGGATCAAGCCACCAACTTGCGGGCGCACTTCGGCGACCTGGTAGGCAGCGGTGCGGCCCGGCAGCTCGGTGCTCATGGCCAGCGCTTGCGGCGTCACGGTAAATACCGCCACTTCCGGCGCCTGCTGGGCGCCCCCTTGGGCTGGACCAGCCTG
>DASWTB010000510.1:0-2277 GCA_036402315.1 Pseudoduganella sp.
ATGAATAAACTGGAAGCTTTCGGACACGTCGCCGCGCTGGCGATCCGCGGAGACCTCGTGTTTCCTACCAGCGTTAATGCCGCCCTGCGAGTGCAGCTCGCCCTGGACGATCCGGACTGCCCGATGGAAGATGCCATCAAGCTGGTGCTGGCAGAGCCGCAACTGGCCGCGCGCACCGTCTCGCTGTCCAACTCCGCCATGTTCAACCGCACCGGCGGACCGGATATCACCAACGTCCGCAACGCCATCATGCGCGTGGGTTACCACAACCTGTACGCGCTGGCTGCGGCCATGGTGGTGCGCGCCTTCGGCAGCAAGATCACCGATCCTGAACTGCGCGCCAAGGCCGAGCAGCTGTGGCAGCACACCATCCACGTCGCCTGCCTGGCGCGCATCATTGCGCGTGAAGTCACCGGCGTGAATCCGGACACCGCCCTGTTTGCCGCCATCGTGCACGAGGTGGGCAGCTTCTACCTGCTGTCGCGCGCCGATGAATTCCCCGGCCTGCTGGAACCCGATCCGGAGAACTGGCAAACCGCGAGCGAAGAAATCATCACGCGTGAAGTGCTGAAGAAGCTGGGCATTCCGGCTGAAGTGGCGGAGGCCATTGAGAGCCTGCGCAACGGCATGCTGCAAATCCCGCCGGAAACCCTGCTCGACACGCTGCTGCTGGCGAACCATTTCGCGCCGGTCGCCTCGCCATTGGCGCCGGAACAGCAACAGCCGCCGCACGAAGATTCCGTGATGGATCTGTTCATCGATGCCGAGAAGCGCGAGCAGATGCTGGAAGAAGCGGAAGCCGATGCTTCCGCCATGAACGCGGCGCTGCTGGTTTAATCCAAAGCTTTGGCCGGACCAAAGAACTCGTAGTAGGTCTGCGCTTCCGGCACGCCCAGTTCGCGCAGGCTGCGCTTCACGGCCTGCATGAATGGCACAGGGCCGAGGAAGTAGGCGTCGACATCGCGCGATGGCGGCAGCCATTCGCCAAGCTCCTTGTTGCTCAGCAGTCCGACGGCGTCTGCCTCTCGATGGCCGTCGCGCTGTTCCGCATAGATGTAGTGGCGCTTCAGCTGCGGATGGCGTTCGGCCAGTCCGTCGACGTGGTCGCGGAAGGCGTGCACGCCACCGTGACGGGCTGCGTGGATGAAGCGGATTTCGCGGCCGGTTTCCAATGCCTGGTCCAGCATGGCCAGTGTCGGGGTAATGCCGACACCGCCGGAGATCAGCACGATCGGGCGGCTGCCTTCCGCCAGGGTGAAGGCGCCGGTCGGCGGGAACAGGTCCACAGTATCGCCTTCTTGCAGCTGCGTGTGCAGGAAGCCGGACACCTTGCCGCCCTCTTCGCGCTTGACGCTGATCTGGTAAGTCTGGCCATTCGGCGCTGCCGACAGCGAATACTGGCGGCGCTGCTCTTCCCCATCCACCACCACGCGGATGCCGATGTACTGGCCTGGCGTGAAGCCAAGCACCGGCTGGCCGTCTACCGGACGGAATACGAAGCTGGTGATCTCATCGCTCTCGACGCGCTTGGCAGCCACCGCGAACTGGCGCGCGCCCATCCAGCCGCCCGGCGCTGCCGCTGCAGCCTCATAGGTCTTGCCTTCGGCGCCGATCAGGATCCCGGCCAACTGGCCATAGGCCGCGCCCCAGGCCTCCAGCACCGCATCGGTCGCCACTTCGGCACCCAGCACTTCACGGATCGCCTTCAGCAGGCTGGCGCCAACCATCGGATAGTGTTCCGGCTGGATCTGCAGCGCCACGTGCTTGGTGACGATGGTGTTCACCAGTGGGCCGAGCGCTTCGAGGCGCTCGATATGCCTGGCGTACATCAGGATGCCGTTGGCCAGGGCGCGCTGCTGGTCGCCGCTGTGCTGGTGGGCCTGGTTGAAGAACGGTTTCACCTGGGGGAAATCGGTGAACAGGGTCTGGTAGAAGTGGCGGGTCAGTGCTTCGCCGCCTTGCTCCAGAATCGGGACGGTGGCGGTGACGATGGCACGGTGTTCTGCGGACAGCATGGGTATGGCTCCTTCTCAGCTAAACATGCACCCATAATACATGTTTGCCTTAAACTGCGTCAATAAAGATGCAGATCAAATGCGAGTTTTGTGAAGGACCACTGGCTGGGTGCCGCCCTTACCCTTCGGGCCGGGCAGGATATCGGCCAAGGTCATGCCGTCCAGTACATGCAGGAAGGCTTCCGTCGCCTCACCAAGCTTGCGTTTCAATGTGCAATCGCGCAGGAAGGCGCAATGGCCAGGGTCGGATTCAAAGCATTCT
>DASWTB010000511.1:0-2707 GCA_036402315.1 Pseudoduganella sp.
CCGGCTTTTTTCTTATGTGCGGATAATGTTTGCGGGGGACGGCGCCCCGCGGTCCCTGTAATGGGAGGAGCACATCATGCACATGATCCGCTACGCATTGGCTGCGCTTGCCAGCGCCTTGATCGGCGCCGCAAGCGCTTCGACGGTCACGCTCCAGCTGACCGACCTCACATACAGCGCCTATTCGCTGAACCCCCTGGGCGGTTCGGCGGCAGTTGGCCTGTCACACGACCCATATCATGTGGTGGGCAACCTGATTGGCACGCGCGAGCAGCAGCATGAAGAAAGTTCGTGGTCAGGCGGCGCCTCGATGTACTTGTCAGGGGGCTCTACGCTCCCCGGAAACTATGCCCGAGCCTACGGGTCCTGGAATTCGAATGTGAATAGCCAGGATTACGACATCCGTGCAAGCGCGGAAGTCGCCGGCTCGCTAAGCCAGTGGTATTTTGCCGAATCACTGCTCGATACCAGCGCTACGCTGACGCTGACGCCAAATTCGGTAGCAGTGGTCAGCGGGCACCTGGTAGGAACGTC
This sequence comes from Pseudoduganella sp., assembly GCA_036402315.1. GTDB lineage: Bacteria > Pseudomonadota > Gammaproteobacteria > Burkholderiales > Burkholderiaceae_D > Rugamonas. Next base: position 535 of record DASWTB010000511.1, read on the forward strand.
CGACTTCGATGGGGCCGACGCGGAAGCGGTGTTTTCCATGCTGCTGGAAGGTGGCGGAAACTTCAGTACCTACGAGCGCGTGTTCGGAACCGGAGCTGCAATGTCGGCAGTGAATGATTTCTTCACCCTGACGCTGTTTAACAGGACCGACCAGGCGCTGGACCTGAATTGGAAGCTGGACGTGGGCCTGACGGCTTCAAGGGATATCCCGCCAATTCCGGAGCCGCTGGGCATCTCGATGGTACTGGCGGGATTGCTGGTGCTTGCTATGCCTCATGCAGCTTGCGTGCTGCGGCGACAAAGGACTCTGGCGAAATATCCGGCAGCGCTACTTCAATAGCTTTGTCGTACTGCACGAAATTGCGGTGGATCGACTTGAGGTAGGCGGGATCGTAGTGGTCCACCAGCAGTTCATCCACCAGTGCCGGCATATCGCCGGCCGTTGCCATCGACTGCCAGCGCTCGATGCGTTCGCGGCCGTGCAATTGCACCAGGAATTCGAGCTGGGCGTTCAGGGCAGGGGCATTGCAGGCGAAGTGCTGGTAATCCTCGATCAGCAGCTTCACACGATCCTCGCGCGACACCTGCATGGCAATGCAGGGCGAAGCACGCATACGCTCCATCAGTGCGCCCGGCACGCGCAGGCTGCCGACCTTGCGGCTCTCCGACTCGACGAAGACCGGCAGGCCTGGATCGAAACGCCGCAAGCGGTCCCAGATTGACGTCTCGAAGGCCTTCTGCGACGGCTGCGGTTGGCAGGGAATATTGCCCAGCACCGAACCGCGGTGCGCTGCCAACTGCTCAAGGTCCAGCACTTGGGCGCCAATCGCTTCCAGCGTATCGAGCAGGCGGGTCTTGCCGCTGCCGGTGGTGCCGCAGATCACGCGGAAATCCAGTTCCGGTGTTTGCTCGAGTTGGGTGTTGATGGCGGCGCGGAAGGCCTTGTAGCCGCCATCGAGCTGCACCACCGGCCAGCCGATCTTGGCCAGCACGGTCGCCATGGAACCGCTACGGTTGCCGCCGCGCCAGCAATAGATCAAAGGCTTCCAGCCGCGCGGCTTGTCCAGCCACAGCGTCTCGAGGTGGTAGCCGATATTCTTCGACACCATGGCAGCGCCGACCTTCTTTGCTTCGAACGAGCCGACTTGCTTGTACATGGTGCCGACGGTGATGCGTTGCTCGTCATCGAGCACCGGGCAGTTGATCGCGTTCGGCAGGTGGTCAAGCGCGTATTCGGACGGGCTGCGCGCGTCGATGATGGTGTCGAAATCATCAAGGCGGGCCAGGACGTCTTCGATAGGCAGTATTTCGGGATACTTCATTTTGTTTTCAGTATTGGCTGGAGATGGGGCCAGATATTGCCCAGGATGATAGGGTGGGCGCTCGCGAGCGGGTGCATGCGGTCCGGCTGGAAGAGTTCAGGCTTCTGCGCGACGCCGTCAAGCATGAAGGGCGCCAGCGGCACTTTCACATCCTTGCTCACGACGCCGTACATGGCGAAGAATTTTTCGGCATAGTCGCGGCCATAGTTCGGCGGCATGCGCATGCCGACCAGCAGCACCTGGGCGCCAGCCTTGCGCGATTCGTCGATCATGGCGCGCAGATTCGATTCGGCGGCGGCCACCGGCAGGCCGCGCAGGCCGTCGTTGGCGCCCAGCTCGATGATCACGATATTCGGCTTGTGCTTGCTCAGCAGGGCAGGCAGGCGTGTGCGGCCGCCGCTGGTGGTTTCGCCGCTGACGCTGGCGTTGACCACGGTTGCCGGCAGTTTCTGCTCCTTCAGGCGCTGGTCGAGCAGGGCGACCCAGCCCGCCCCGCGCGAGATGCCATATTCGGCCGACAGGCTGTCGCCCACCACCAGAACCGTTTTTGATGCAGAATAGGCGTTCGTGGCGGCGCTGAACATCAGGATCAGCACCGCGAAGCAGCGAACTATATTTTTGAACATGACCATGCGTGATATTCCTCAAACCTCCAGCCAGGTGGCCAAGGCAGCTATTTCCGTTTCGGGCCTTGGCAAGCGGGTGGCCGACGCCAGCGGCGAACTGACCATCCTGCATGGAGTGGATTTTACAGTGCAAAAGGCCGAAACGCTTGCCATTGTAGGGGCCTCCGGATCCGGCAAATCGACCTTGCTTGGCTTGCTGGCGGGCCTCGATACGCCGACCGAGGG
>DASWTB010000512.1:0-21387 GCA_036402315.1 Pseudoduganella sp.
GGGAACGGCAATTCCTTGTAGATCAGGGCGTCCGTCATACCCGTGGAGGCGATCAGGTGCTTCGGCAGCACGGTGATCAGGTCGGAATTGGCCACCACGCGGCCGGCGGTGAAGAATTGGTTCACCGTCAGCAAAATGCGGCGCTCGCGCTGGATCTGCGCCAGCGCTTCGTCCACCAGCCCGTGCGCGCGGCCGGAGAAACTGACCAGCAAGTGGTTGGCCGAGCAGTAATTGTCCAGCGTCAGGTCTTGCTTGGCCAGCGGGTGCCCGCGGCGCATCACGGCGACGTAAATCCCGGAATACAGGCGTTCGTGGCGAATCGGCGAGCTCGGTTCGCTCATCAGCTGCGCTGCCACGCCCGGGAAGAAGCCAACCGCCAGGTCAATGTCACCGCGCAGCAGCATCGGACGCGGTTCGCGAGTTGTCAAAGGAACCATGCGGATGTTCACACCCGGGGCTTCGCGTTCGATCGAGCGCATCAGCGAGGGCAGCCAGAATGCTGCCGTCGCATCGGCCATCGCCATGCGGAAGGTGGCGTGGGTCTTGGAGACGTCAAACGTCCCCGGCGTCACCGCGGCTTCCAGCGAAGCCAGGGCGCTGCGCACCTGCGGCCACAGCGCTTCCGCCCGCGGCGTCGGCTTCACGCCGTAAGCCGTGCGGATCAGCAAGTCGTCGCCCAGGCTTTCGCGCAGGCGCTTGATGGCATTCGACACCGCCGGCTGCGTCATGGCCAGGTGGCCGGCCGCGCGCGTCAGGTTCTGCTCAGTCATTACCGCGTCGAAAACGCGCAGCAGATTCAGGTCCAGGGTCAGAAAGCTCATCGGTCATTCACACCAATAATGATTGTTATGGGGAAACGGAATTGGCGTTATATGTTGCGGCGCACTATAGTACCGATAGATTCTAAAGGTATAGAAACGCCCATGTCTACTTACATTAACATCATCGAATTCGCACAGTACCTGCCGCTGGTGATCCTGGCGCTGGCGCTGGCTGTCGTGTTCAAGCCGCTGCTGCGTGGTATCGCCCGCGCAGCCGTGCTTGTCGTTAAGCCAAAGTTGAGCAAAGAAGAACGCTTGCAGCGCCGCCTGATGCGCGACACCATGATGTTCAAGCGTATGCTGAATTCGATGGAAGGCTCGCCGAGCCACGTCGCAGAACTGCGAGCAATGGCCTGCCGGGCGTAAGCCTTCCGCAGCGCAGCAATCAGTTCGTTTCCGGTGCTGGGGCCGGCTTTTCGGCGCCAGACAGCAATTTCGGCTTCAGCGAAGAATCAACCGGCTTGTTGCCGATCCAGATGCGCATGATGGCGTTGAAGAACGCCTGGTCCGGCAGCGTCTCCCCGACCTTCTTGCCGTTCAGGAACGGCTGGGTCCCCGAGCTTGGGTTCCAGTCGACGATCAGCTCGTCACCCTTCTTCAGTCCAGGGAACTGGGCAAAAATTTCACCAAAAGCCTTGGTTTGCGGCAGCAGCTTGGTCCGTTCTTCCGCGCCGACGTTGTCGTTCAGGCCCTTCATGAAGGCCATGCCGAAGTCGTCCGAACTCAGGTCGCGCATTGCGACGATACGGATGCGGCGCGGGCCGCTCGCAGCCAGTACGTCTTGCACGGTGGTCTTCTTGTCCTGCAGGTAGAAGCCCACTGCGTAGACTTTGAACACCAGCTTGGTACGCACGCCGGCGCCGTTCAGTTTGAGGTCATGGCCGGCTACAGAAACCGTTTCAGGGAATTTGACACCGGCTACTTCGGCGGCAAAGGCAGGCAGGCTGCTCGCGGCCAGGAATGCGGCGGCGGCAGCAGATTGTAAAAGTTTACGGCGAGTAATACTCATTTTGTCTCCGTTTGTATCAGGTAGCAATATAACGCAGAGCAACCCTTTTTGGGAGGCATCAGTTCTTATCTGCCTGCAATTTCTCGAATTTTGCCAACAGTTGCTCCTTGCTTTCCCGCCAATCTGGATTAAATGGAATGCAAGAGACCGGACAAACTTGCTGGCACTGCGGTTCGTCAAAGTGCCCGACACATTCGGTGCACTTGTTGGGATCGATTTCGTAGATCTCCGGACCCATGTAGATCGCGTCGTTCGGGCACTCCGGCTCGCACACGTCGCAATTGATGCAATCGTCGGTAATCATTAAAGCCATGGCATTACTCTCTTATTCGCCCTTGCGCGCTGCGATTTTTTTACGCAGCCAGCGGTCGACGGACGGGAAAACAAACTTGGATACGTCACCGCCAAGCTCGGCAATCTCGCGCACGATGGTGCCCGAAATGAACTGGTACTGGTCGGATGGGGTCAGGAACAGTGTTTCCACATCCGGCAGCATGTAGCGGTTCATGCCCGCCATCTGGAATTCGAATTCGAAGTCCGATACCGCGCGCAGGCCGCGCACGATCACGCGCGCATCATGCTCGCGCACGAAGTCTTTCAGCAGTCCTGAAAAACTCTCAACTTTGACGTTTGGATAATGGCCCAGCACTTCGTTGGCAATTTCCAGCCGTTCTTCGAGGGTGAAGAACGGATGCTTGTTCTGGCTATCGGCCACGCCGACGATCAGCGTGTCGAACAGGCCCGATGCGCGGCGCACCAGGTCTTCGTGACCCCGGGTCAGCGGGTCGAAAGTACCCGGATAAACTGCTACAACCATTGCAACTCCATGCGTTTGGCTTAGGACAAAGAAGGATTATGCCTCATTTTCAGGCAATGCCTGAAGCAGGTGGTAGTACACCATGCCCGCTTTATCGGCACGCACCACTTCCCAGCCGTCGAAGGCCAGTGGTGCTTCCGCCTCGGCATAAACCAGGCCGCCTTCTTTGAGCAGTGCGCGGCACAGCGGCAGTGAACGCTCCAGCAAGCCTTGCTGGTAAGGCGGGTCGAGGAAGATCAAGTCAAATCTGGCGCCACGGCCGGCCAGCGATTGCGCGGTGGCCAGCGCGTCGCCGCGCTGGATGGCGATATTGGTGGCCTTCAGCTTTTCGCGGTTGGCTTCCAGTTGCCGCACAACGGCGCTGTTGGCGTCGACCATGGTGACCTTGGCCGCACCGCGGCTGGCAGCTTCAAATCCGAGGGCGCCGCTGCCGGCGAACAGGTCCAGCACCTGGGTGTCGCTCCAGGCGCCATCGTGCAGGTGGTTGATCCAGTTGAAGACGGTTTCGCGCACACGATCAGGCGTAGGGCGCAGGCCCAGTGCTTCCAGAACGGGCAATGGCGTGCGCTTCCAGTCGCCGCCAATGATGCGGACCTGGTTGGGGACTTTCTTCTTTTGCATGGCCGGCATTATCTCATGCCGCCCAAGGGCCAAGGCTTAATGCACTTGCGCCGCAAGGGTATTCAGGTCCTTGATCCAGCCGTCCATGCGCTTTTGAGCGTGGGCTTTCTGCTCCGGCGTGGCGATGTGCACCACTGTGTGGACCAGGTTCACCGTCGCCTGCGTGTAACTGTCGAAGAAGGCCTTGCGATCGGACTGTTCCAACCGGTCAAAGCCCGAGCGAATCAACTCCTCTACCCATTGCGTGGCTACTTGCTTGCTCGGTTGCTCGGTCATGATCTTGCGCGCCAGGTTGATGATCTTGAGCTGGCGCCGTATGCGTTCATCGAGCCAAAGCTCATTATTCAACGGCCGCGCGTCGGAGGCCTTGCGAATGATGGCTTCCTGCTCGTCGCTGAAGCCGCCGAACCACAACTCGAACTGATCCATCGATTTCTTGTAGCGGAACTTGTTTTGGTCCTGCGCGTCGCCTTTCATGTTCTCCTTGCGGAACTTGACGTTATTCTTCGTGAACTTTTTCTCGATGCTGGCCAGTTGTTCAGGCTTGAGCGATAACGCCAGGTCCGCAATTTGAGGGGCGGAGCGCAGCAGCAGCGCCTCGGTACGGTCGCGGATATCGACATAGTCGGCCATCAGATCGGCCTGCGTCGGGTTACCGCGCAGCTGGTGCTGGGCCCTTTGCAGGAATTGCACATAATCCTGCAACTGCGTTTTGCGATGCCAGCGGAAGAATTCGCCGATGTCCTGCTTCACTTCGGCTTTCTGCTCGCTGTCGAAATCGACATAGGCGTCGAGCCACCAGTAAAGTAGTGTGTCAGCGTTGTTATAAGCCAGGCGCAAGGAGCTGCACGCTGCGAGCAGAATGGCAAAAGCCAGCACGACGCACGTGTTAAACTTTTTCATCTTTTAACTCACACTAGAAACTACGGTCTATGAACGTCGTCATTCTCGCCGCCGGCATGGGTAAGCGCATGCAGTCGGCGCTGCCAAAGGTTTTGCATCCCGTTGCTGGCAAGCCTCTGTTGTCTCACGTCATCGACACCGCGCGCAGCCTGTCTCCGGCTAAATTGTGCGTCATTTACGGTCACGGCGGCGCAGCGGTGCTGGCTTCGCTGGACAAGCATAAAGCCGTTCCGGGCACCGAAATCTCGGCTGCTTTGCAGGAGCCGCAACTGGGTACCGGCCACGCAGTCCAGCAAGGGCTGGAGTATCTAGACGACGATCAGCCAACCCTGGTGCTGTACGGCGACGTGCCGCTGACCTCCGCTGCATCGCTGAAACGCCTGGCCGAAGCTGCCGGCAAGGACAAGCTGGGCATCCTGACCGTGGTGCAGGACAACCCGTTCGGCCTGGGCCGCATCGTCCGCGTGGGCGGCGCCATTCAGCGCATCGTTGAAGAGAAGGATGCCACAGAAGCTGAGCGCCTGATCAAGGAAATCAACTCCGGCATCATGGTGATCCCGACCGCCAAGCTGAAACAGTGGCTGGGCAAGCTGAAAAACGAAAACGCGCAAGGCGAGTACTACCTGACCGACATCGTCGCCATGGCGGTGGAAGAAGGCGTGCAAGTCGTTTCGGCCCACCCCGCCGCGCCGTGGGAGGTGCTGGGCGTGAACAGCAAGGCCCAGCTGGCCGAACTGGAACGCATCTATCAGCGGAATGTCGCCAACACCCTGCTGGACAAAGGCGTGACCCTGGCCGACCCGGCCCGCATCGACGTGCGCGGCGAGCTGGTTTGCGGCCGCGACGTGACCATCGACGTGGGCTGCGTTTTCGAAGGCAAGGTCGAAATCGGCGAAGGCGCGACCATCGGCCCGAACTGCGTGCTGATTAATGCGCGCATCGGTGCAGGCGCCAACATCAAGGCCTTCACCCATATCGAAGAAGCGGTGGTGGGCGACAAGGGCCAGATCGGCCCATATGCCCGCCTGCGCCCGGGAACTGAACTCGGTGAAGACGTCCATGTGGGTAACTTCGTCGAGATCAAGAACAGCCAGGTTGCCGCGCACTCCAAGGCTAACCATCTGGCCTACGTGGGCGATGCCACCGTCGGCTCGCGCGTGAATATCGGCGCCGGCACCATTACCTGCAACTACGATGGCGCCAACAAGTTCCGCACCGTGATCGAGGACGACGCGTTCATCGGCAGCGACAGCCAGCTCGTGGCTCCAGTCACCGTGGGCGCCGGTGCGACCATCGGCGCCGGCACGACGCTGACCAAGGATGCGCCAGCCGGCAAGCTGACCATTTCGCGTCCTAAGCAGTTGACCGTTGAAGGCTGGAAGCGCCCCGTCAAGCAACCGAAAACTGGCGGCGCCGCTGGTAAGTAAATTTCACCAGCTCGGGGAAGAAGCGGTCGAATCCATCCGCGATCGCTTCGTAGTGCTGCTGCACTTCCCCGATGCCCTCGCGCAGCAGGTGGCCGTTGCGGCTTAACCTGTCCGACATGCGGGTCAGCGCCAGCTCGACCCCGCTGAACTCCCCATAAGCACCTAGCCAGTCCTGCTTGATCAGCTTGGGCAGGATTTCGCGCAGCCGTTCCGGCAACTGCTCCTCATGCGCCGCCAGGGCGCCGTAGAAACGTTCGATCAGCTCCTGGCGCGGCTCTTCGCAGTAATCGTCCCAGCGCTGGCTCAGGATATGGTCGTAGAACACGTCCAGCACGATACCGGCATAACGCCGCCGGCCCTCTGAGAACAAGCTCTTGGCCTCGGTCACGATCGGGTGGCTGTCGGTGAACGAATCGATGAAACGGTGCAGCGCGATCTCGTTCGCGATCTCGGGCGCATAGTGATCCCCGCCGTTCGCTTTGACGAAATCGCCCAGCATGGCGCCGACCATCGCCGCTTCGCTATGGCGCGCCAGGTAGATATGAGCGAGGTAGTTCATGCCCCATTCTAGCGCTGTGGATAAAGATGTGTAAAAGCCGGTGCAATTCCGCCTGAAAACCACGGGACAGACATGGGACAAGAGGCAACTGGTATGTCCGGCTTATCCACACAGCGCGCTGTGGCGCGCCTGCTGTGGAAAAGCTTGGGGAATACAGGCTAATAACACCGGATAACTCAAAATTGTGGATAAGGTTGTGGGGAACCTGGCGGAAAACCAGAGGATAGGCAGGGTAAATCGCTGGATAACCGTGTCCCTCTTCCTCTGCGGTGTGGAAAAAGATGTGCATAAACCTGTGCTTACCCCGGTATAAACCGGGATAACTGGCTCAGACCTGGATGCTGGTTTCAAACTTGCTGCGGAAAGTGGAAAAGTAGGCTTTTACATTACGCACATTGGCTTGGCCGGCGAACAAACGGTGGGCTAGCGCGTGATAAGCCGGCATGTCCGCCACCTGTATGATCAGAACAAAATCCGGACCCGGCGATACCCGGTAACACTGCAGCACGGCCGGTTCCGGCGCTACCAGTGCCTCGAATTCCGCCATGCGTTCGGCGGCTTGGATATCCAGGGAGATTTCCACAACCGCCGTCAGGTGCGCCCCGACCTTATCCGGCGCCACCAGCGCCACCTCCCGTTCGATTACACCGGAATCGCGCAAATGCTTGACCCGGCGCAAACAAGTGGGCGCAGAGACGTGCACGGCGGCGGCCAGTTCGGCGTTGGTTTGGGAGGAATCCTTTTGCAGAGCATTAAGGATGCGGCGATCAATTTCATCAAAGCCCATAATTTGAAAGAATATTTCTCTGTGTCTGTACTGGGAAATATTCTTTCATATAGTCGGCAAATCAGAAAGCAAATTTCTTGGTGCCTGCTCTAGCATGCACTCATTAACTTTTAAAGAATGAGGTCGCGTATGTGCGGTATCGTCGGCGCTGTAGCCCAGCGCAATATCACCCCTATCCTGGTTGAAGGCCTGAAGCGTCTCGAATACCGCGGCTACGACTCCTGCGGCGTCGCCCTGCACCTGGACGGCAAGCTGCAGCGCTCCCGCAGCACCTCCCGCGTGGCCGACCTCGAAAAGCAGATCAACGAAGGTGGCCTGAACGGCTTCACCGGCATCGCCCACACCCGCTGGGCCACCCACGGCGCCCCAGCCTCGCACAACGCCCACCCGCACTTCTCCCCAAGTGAAACGGCCGCCCGCATCGCCCTGGTCCACAACGGCATTATCGAAAACCACGACGAACTGCGCGCTGAGCTGACTGCCCTGGGTTATGTCTTCACCAGCCAGACCGACACCGAGGTGATCGCCCACCTGGTCGACCACATGTACAACGGCGACCTGTTCGACACCGTGCAGCACGCCGTCAAGCGCCTGCACGGCGCCTACGCCATCGCTGTGTTCTGCCGCGAAGAACCGCACCGCGTGGTCGCTGCGCGCCAGGGCTCGCCGCTGATCGTCGGCCTGGGCCAGGGTGAAAACTTCGTCGCCTCCGATGCCATGGCGCTGGCCGGCACCACCGACCAGATCATCTACCTGGAAGAAGGCGACGTGGTCGACCTGCAACTGGGCCGCGTCTGGATCGTCGACGTCGACGGCAAGCAAGTGAATCGCGAAGTAAAGACCGTGCACGCCCACACCGGCGCAGCGGAACTGGGGCCATACCGCCACTTCATGCAGAAAGAGATCTTCGAGCAGCCACGGGTGGTCGGCGACACGCTGGAAGGCGTAACCGGCGTCATGCCGGAGCTGTTCGGCGACGGCGCCTACAAGGTGTTCAAGGAAATCGACCGCGTGCTGATCCTCGCCTGCGGCACCAGCTACTACGCTGGCCTGACCGCCAAGTACTGGATCGAATCGATCGCCAAAGTACCGGTCAGCGTGGAAATCGCTTCCGAATACCGCTATCGCGACAGCGTGCCGAATCCTAAGACCCTGGTGGTGACCATTTCGCAGTCCGGCGAAACCGCCGACACCATCGCCGCACTGAAGCACGCGCGCAGCCTGGGCATGGAGCACACCCTGACCATCTGCAACGTATCGACCAGCGCCATGGTGCGCGAGTGCAAACTCGCCTACATTACCCGCGCCGGCGTGGAAGTTGGTGTGGCTTCGACCAAAGCCTTCACCACCCAGCTCTCCGCGCTGTTCCTGCTGACCCTGAGCCTGGCGCAAGTGAACGGCCTGCTGACCGACGAAGAAGAAGCCGCGCACCTGAAAGCCATGCGCCACCTGCCTTCCGCCATCGCCGCCGTGCTGGCGCTGGAACCGCAGATCATCGCCTGGGCCGATGAATTCGCCCGCAAGGAAAACGCCCTGTTCCTGGGCCGCGGCATGCATTACCCGATCGCCCTGGAAGGTGCGCTGAAGCTGAAAGAGATCTCCTACATCCATGCCGAAGCCTATCCAGCCGGTGAACTGAAACACGGCCCGCTGGCGCTGGTGACCGACGAAATGCCGGTCGTGACCATCGCCCCGAACGACGCGCTGCTGGAGAAGCTGAAGTCCAACATGCAGGAAGTCCGCGCCCGCGGCGGCCAGCTCTACGTCTTCGCCGACGTCGACTCCCGCATCACCTCCGGCGACGGCCTGCACGTGATCCGCCTGCCGGAACACTACGGCCAACTGTCCCCGATCCTCCACGTGGTTGCGCTACAACTCCTGGCGTACCACACGGCGCTGGCTCGCGGCACCGACGTAGACAAGCCACGCAACCTGGCGAAATCGGTCACTGTCGAATAAGCCGTTTGACATCCAAGACTTAGGCGGAGACAAGCAATAAAGCCGGATTAGGCGGCCGCATGGCGAGCGGTCGCCCACATAAATGCTCAAACTCATCGCCACCGTGCAAACGCTGGTAGAACGACCAGGTATTCCATTTGGATGAAGCCATGCTCGCGTATGCCGTAGTTGACATCTTCTCGATCGATGGCCGATGTGTTGTTTTCACCGGCAAAGTTGAGGAGGGTGAAGTGCATCTTGCCGATAAACTCATTTTGAGGTCTCCACAAAGCGAAATTAGCGTTACCGTAAAGAGCCTGGCGCCAAGCGGCTTTCGGCGGTCGGGCGCTAAGACAGGAGATTACGTAGCTATTGTTGTCGATCCATTTAGCCTGGACGTTATCACGGACGGAGTTTGTCACGGCGACGATAATTCTTTAATCGTCCAGTCACTTACTTTGCATGGTCAACGCGCGCAATGAGTAGGTCGCCTGTAGCGAACGTTGACAGCAGAAAACCTTAGCTGGTCCCTATGGAATTCACGAAGCTGAATGGTCACTCCATTGTGAGATGGGTTGGAACCGAGATGGCCCTGTCCGGCGGAGGTTGGGATACCGAGCCCGTAGTGTGGGAACATTCGAGCGTACCTTATCTACAACTGATAAGTATTGATGTTCTGCTGGCTGATAGATCTGTCTATCGGGTGTGCTCGCAGCTCGACGATGGGAGCGGCAACTATGGTTTGCTACTTAGCGTTGTAGATGCATTGGACACTCCATCCATTCCAGACGTTGGGAGCATTTATCGCACTCGCGATTTGATCGAACTGCCTGTCGGAGTCGCAACCGTAGCGATTACTGAAATCGACGGGGCGGATGCAGTTCTGCGCGTCGAAATTGCAGCTGAAGGCCGGACGATTTCTTTGTGGGTGGCGGAAGTGTACGAACGCGATGGTGGGCTTTTTGATGTTGTTGGATGCGATGAATCTATTCTCGTTCAAGTTGATGGGGCTCGGCCGAGACAGTATCTCTAAGCTGAAACGCCGTTTGAACCCGGAAGTGCACAATGAGCAAAAATCGTCCTTCACCTAACCAAGCTGAGTTCGAGGGTCTAGGAAAGTATGATCTTCATTGCCTTGCCGATCTCCTTCTCGAGAACGATCCAGCTGCAATCGAGCGCTGCGTTCGATTCGTGATTGCAGAGACGCGCGGCTTCTGGCACGGCCGGGCACGCGCGATGATGTGCCGCCGCCTCAAGCATTGCGAGCTTGGACAGCAGCATCGTGCGCAGTTGGTTGAGGCTATTACCTCCCGCCTGGCTACTGGCCTGTTTTCCGAGCAATTCAAAGATCAATTACGGCTGGCCATGCATCTCGATTTCCAGCAGACTGTCGGGGCTTGCCGGGAGATCGTGATTAGCGCTCCCCGGCTCCACACCAGGCGCTATGCACAATGGGTGTTGCTCCATGAGCGCGAGCACCAATCAGATCAACCCAAGAACTAGCCGCGCTTCATCGACAATTCCACGTCGTCGGCAACCGGCACGGACAAGTAGCCCTCCGAGGTGCGCACCAGTGCGACATATTCGGGGCAGTAGTCCGCATTGTCAGCGATGATCAGGGCGCCGGGCCGCAGGCGGTCTTCAACAAGGTGCAGGACGTCGAAATACAGACCCTTGGCGCCATCCAGCAACAGCAGGTCGATCTGATTCGGAAGGTTGTTGCGCAGTGTTTCGAGCGCGTCGCCTTCGCGGATCTCCACCAAATCGAGCAGGCCGGCGGCGGACAGGTTTTCGCGGGCACGCTGTGCTTTGGATGGCTCGAATTCAGTGGTAATCAACTGGCCGCCACCGTTGTCGCGCAGCGCTGCGGCAAGGTGCACGGTCGAGATGCCGAACGAGGTGCCGAATTCGACGACCACTCGGGCTTTGGCATTGCGCGCCAACAGGTACAGCAGCAATCCGGTTTCGCGCGAAACCGGGATCGCGGCGTCTTTCAAGCTCGCGTAGATCTCCTTGTAATCGGTTTTACTGCTCAAGATGCGGCCGCGTTCATCCACAGGCAACGCAGCGAATGCAGCCAGCGCCGGTACTTCAGTGCTTTCGGCTTCAGCAAACAGGCGATTAAGCAAGGGCGCTACAGGTGCAGAGTAGAGGGAAATCATGGGATATTCCTTTCTTGTGTGTGTAAGAGCAGGAATAATATGAATAATCCTTCACGTTTCATATTCGCATTCCTAGCGTCCACCATGACTGACAGCAAAAGCGCCCGTATTTCCTCGAGAAGGAAGCCAAAACAGGCCCGCTCCAATGACCTTGTCGGCGCAATCCTGCAGGCAGCTATTCAGGTTTTAGCTAAAGAAGGCGCTCGCCGCTTCACTACGACTCGGGTGGCGGAGCGTGCGGGCGTGAGCGTGGGCTCGATCTACCAGTACTTTCCCAACAAGGCGTCCATCCTGTTTCGCCTGCAAAGCGATGAGTGGCAGCAGACTTCCGCGATGTTGACCGAAATCCTGCAGGATGCAGCGAAGACGCCGCTGGAACGCTTGCGGAACTTGGTGCATGCATTTGTGCGTTCGGAATGCGAAGAGGCGGCGGTGCGCACAGCCCTTAACGATGCGGCACCGTTGTACCGCGACGCGCCGGAGGCAGTTGAGACCAAAGCCGCCGGCGATCAGATGCTCCGAGCTTTCATAGATGAGGCGCTACCCGTGGCGACCGACTCTGAGCGCACATTGGCGAGCGGCCTGGTGATGGATACGCTCACCTCCGTCGGGCAGCAGTTTTCGCAAGAACCGCGTACCGACGAAGAGATTAAGGCCTATGCAGGCGCCCTGGCCGATATGCTGTGCGCATACCTGGCCGGGCTGGCTGCTCAGAACACGGCGCGCAGGGTCAAACGCAGTGTGCGTGGTTCGCCGGGATGAAAGTGGATGTCGTTCACCCCTTCTGCGGGTTCGCCGGGAAGGCGTGAGGCATAGTAGTAATCGACATCGCTGGCCTTGCGGTCGAACAGGTTGAACACGTCGGCCGTAAGCTGCCAGCGGCGGTCGAAGCGATAGCTGGCACGCAGGTAGGCGAGCGCCGTGCTCGATGAGCGAACGCTGTTGTCTTCAATCAGCGGCCGCGGCCCGAAGTAGCGCATCTGGAGCGCGCCGGACCAGGGGCCGATATCATTCACTGTCGCGCCGAACGAAGCCACCTTTTCCACCGCGCCGGGAACGCGGTCCCCAGCCGGATCGAATTCAGTGTAGCGCGCGCGGGAATAGGCCAGGTCGAGGTCCAGCAGCAGGTGGCTGTTCGCGACATAGTGATTGTTCCATTCGATGCCGGAACGTTTGCTGGCGCGGCTTGGCGCCGTGTCGCCGGCATCGCCGGAGAACACCAGCTCGGAGCCGGAACGCAGGCGCCACAGCGCCATCGAGCTTTGCAGGCCGGGAACGATCTCACTGCGTGCGCCGATCTCTGAGCCGCGTGTTTTCACCAGCGGCGTCACCGGCTCGACTGGTTCCCGCTCGCGCGGCGACAAGCGTGCCGTGGTGCCGCGCGCATCATTGCTGTGGAAACCCTCGCCGTAATTAACGAAGAACTCCGTTTTGCTCCAAGGGCCCAGCACCAGCGAGAGCTTGGGAGAAGCAATGTGGTCGTTCACCTTCCCCGAATTTTCTGCAATCGAGCTGCCGACGTTGAAGTGGTAGCGGTCGTAACGTACGCCGGCGATGGAGCGCAGCCATTCCGTCCACTGCACGGTGTTCTGGTACCACGCTGCGACGCTGGCTTCTGTGACGCGCGATACCGCGATCGGATGCAGCACGCGCTGCTGCGAAGTCGCAAACAGCCCTGCCGGCGCAACACGGTCAAAGCGGCCCTGCACGCCGATGCTGTTTTCCATTGAGCGTTCGCCCAGGTGCCCGAACCAGGTCTGGGACAGGTCGAAACCCGTCATCTTGCGGCGTTCGGTCTGCATTACCTGGTCGCCATTGACCGGATCGTCCAGGAAGTAAGTGACGTCGTTGTACAGCGACAGGTCGTTGCGAATCACATAGGCATGCGCTTCCGTCAACGAATCACCCACCCGCTTGCGCCATTCAGCCGAAAGGCTGTAGCGCGCCGTGCGGCCGCCGTCGCTTGGATCGGCCGCACCAAATTCGTCCAGCCGGCCATCCTGCACTGCGCGCAGGGGAATCTGGCTCGTCGCGTGCCAGCCGGCCTTGTATGCCATGCCGGTGATGCTGAAGCGCTCGGCGCTAGTGCCAGCGCTGTAACGCAGTACGCCAATCGATTTGTGGAATTCTTCCGGCATCTGCCAGGGGCCGTCGTTATGCCCCAGCTCCAGCGCATACACCAGGTTGCCGCCGCCAACTTCGGTGGAATTTGCCACCACTCCGCGGCGATAGGCATCCGCGCCAGCGGTCAGCGAAGCAAAACTTTCATTCAGCTTATCCGACAGGCTCATATGCGCCGCACCGGCCGAGGAGAAATCGCCTTCGTCCGCGTAATAAGGGCCTTTGCGGTAGCGCACGCGGCTCACCAGCTCTGGGATCAGGAAATTGAGGTCCGTGTAACCCTGGCCGTGGCCATGGGTGCGCATATTGACCGGCATGCCGTCGACGTAGGTCGCGAAGTCGGTTCCGTGGTCCAGGTTGAAGCCGCGCAGGTAATATTGGTTCGCCTTGCCGTCGCCGCTATGCTGCGAGACAATCATGCCCGGCACGAATTCCAGGATCTCGCCGGGCCGCAAAGCGGGCCGGTTGGCGATCAGTGCTGCGGTGATGGTTCCTTCGCTGGCCGCGTCGGAAGTACGAATGCCATTGTCGTAATGGTGTCCAACAACGTACACCCTGGCTGGTGTTTCCTGTTCTTGTGCGTGCGCGACAGCGCACAACGCCCCCGCGATCATGGGGATCAATGATTTTTTCATTATGGATGTTTGAATCGGCAATCCCGCCCACCTCCCCGTGAGCGCGACCGAACAGCGCGCGCAGCGTTGCCGATGCGCGCACCACCTGTCTGGCCGGTATCCGGGCTGGCAAGGCTGACCGTCTTGCCTTCCCATGCTTGCGCACAGTGGCTTGAGAGACGACCTGTCGTTGAGGAACGACGCTTGCTTACCGTTGCGGGGGCAGCACACCCTGGCCTGCCGGCTGAAGCAGCACGGCCATGTGTTTCCCGTTTAACTGCGCGCTTGAACGCGCGCGAGGCACCAAACGGCGGCGATTATACGCTATGCACTGTTGTTATCCTGCCACCGGTCGGTATAAACCAGGTCGGCCAGCTTGCCGCGCATGGCCCATCCTTCGAGTTCCAGCATTGGCTTGGGATAGAAGCCGGCAACGTGGCCCAGGCAGATGATGGCGACAGGCTTGCCGCCTTCCGGTATGCCCAGCAGCGCCGCCAGCCTGGCCGGGTCGAATAGCGATACCCAGCCCATGCCGAGGCCCTCCACGCGGGCTGCCAGCCACATGTTCTGGATGGCGCAGGCGACCGACGCCAGGTCCATCTCCGGCAAGGTGCGGCGGCCGAAGATGTGCTTCTCGCGCTGGTCCATCAGCGCCGCGACCAGAACTTCGCCGCATTCACGAATGCCTTCGACCTTCAGGCGCATGAATTCCTCGTTGCGCTCGCCCAGTGCGGCGCCGGTGGCCTGCCGTTCCTCGTCCACCAGTTGGTACATCTGCTCGCGCAGCGCCGGGTCCTGGATGCGGATGAAGCGCCACGGTTGCATCAGGCCAACGCTGGGTGCCTGGTGTGCCGCGCCCAACAGGCGCATAAGCAGGTCTTCATCGACTGGACCGGGCACGAAGTGACGCACATCGCGCCGTTCGGCAATTACACGATAAACGGCATCAATCGCTGCCTGGTCAAAACTGCTTTGCACTTCTGTTCTCACTGTTGGTGGAACACGATATCCTCGACGGCCTCGCCGTTGCATAGGTGGCGGTCAATGATACGGTCCATGTTCTCGGGGGTGACATTGTAGTACCAGGTGCCATCCGGCTGGACGCAGACGATCGGGCCGCCCTTGCAGGCAGCAAAGCAGCTGACCCGGCTGCGTTTCACGCGCAGCTCGCCTTCATTCAGGCCAGCGGCCTTGAATTTGTCGCCCAGGCTGTCGAACAAGGCCTGCGATTGGCCGTCGGCGGTGCAGCGTGGGCCGGTGCAGATCAGCAGGTGACGGTGGTAGCTGCTGATCTTGGGTTTTACTGGTGCGTCGCTCATGCCTCGTTCCCTTCCACTTCAGTGCTTGTCTCTGCTTCCCACGGTTCGTCCAGCGTGGCGCGGATATAGTCGGCCGGCAGGCGGTATTGCGCTGCCAGCGCTTCGATGCTGGCGCCGGCTTCGTGTTCGGTGCGCAGCGTGTCGAGCCATCCCAGCAAGCCGGTCGACAAGGAACGGCCTGCGCGTTCGCCGTCGCGCGTGGCTCCGCCCTCTTGCATGTCGTACTTGTTGGCGTAGCCGCGTGGAGTCACCATCAGGCCGTCGCGCACGAAAGTATTGCTGTTGCCGATCAGGACGGTGCTGAGCATGCCGATGTCGGCATCGCTCATGGCGTCGAGCGTGGTGAACACGATGTTCTCGCGGCGGCGGTAGGCGCTCTTGACGATGGCAACCGGCGTGTCGGGGCGGCGGTGGCGCAGGAACAGGCGCTGCGCTTCAACGATCTGGCGCGTGCGGCGGCCGCTTTTCGGGTTGTACAGGGCCACCACGAAGTCGGCCATCGCTACTGCATCGAGGCGGCGGGCGATGGTTGGCCAGGGCGTCAGCAGGTCGGACAGCGAGATGGCGCAGAAGTCGTGCGTCAGCGGCGCGCCGACCAGGGCGGCGCAGCTGTTCAGTGCTGATGCGCCGGGGATGATCTCCACCTGCACCGGGTCGTCAGGCGTCCAGCCGGACTGGAACAGCACCTCGTAAGTCGGGCCGGCCATGCCGTACACGCCGGCATCGCCGGAGGAGATCAGCGCTACCTTCTTGCCGGCACGCGCAGCTTCCAGTGCGCTGACGGCACGGTCCAGTTCTTCCGTCATCGACTTGCGGATGATCTCCTTGCCTTCAATCAGGTCGGCCACCAGCTTGATGTAAGTGACATAGCCGATGACAACGTCGGCTTCGGCAATCGCATCGCGGGCGCGCTGCGTCATGTGTTCCACGCTGCCGGGGCCGATCCCCACCAGCATGATCTTGCCTGCGGTTGCGGGCTGTTCGAGTTGTGCGTTCATGGACATTTCCTTGCGATCGAGACGGTGACATTGCGGTTGTCGACGCCTCGCAGTTTGAATTTTTCGACCACCAGTGCGGTCATTGGCGTGCCTGGGCCGGCGGCCAGTAGCGCTGCAGCCTCGCTTACCGAGGGCGTGCCGGTATAGCGGCGCACGGTCTCGGAGGGATTGGGAACTGGCACGCCAGCCAGTTCTTCGGGAGTGTAGAAGTGCAGCGGCCAGCCGCATTCCTGCGTGAAGGCGAGCAGGGCTTCTTCATCGCGCTTCAGGGTGATGCTGGCGGCAGCGGCCACCTGCCCGGGCTCGGCGCCGGCTTCGCGCAGCGCGGCCTGCACGGCATCACGCACTGTTTGCAGCATGGCGCCGCGGTCGCAACCGAGGCCGATGGTGAACTTGCTCACGCTGCGCCTTCCTGCGGTGGCCGGTAGACAACCAGGCGCTCGCTGAGTGCGTCCCAGCGCTCCTGCGGCACTTCGGCATGGGTTACCCACAGCAGCGCCGAGTAGCGCTCCAGCAGCACATCGTCGAAGCGTTTGAAGAAGTGAATGTTGTCCGGAACCGGCGTCTTTCGTGTCCACCAGTCCGCGCTACCTGCTTCCTGCACGAAGGCGATGGGCTCGCCGTTCACCACGTGCGCAGAAACGCGTGTGATGTTGATCTTGGGCGCCTCGACGCGCCAGCCCAGATGGCGGCCCAGGATATCGACGGGGATCGTGCGGCCGACGTCGGATGCGGTGGTCAGCACCGGGGCAGCGCCCAGCAGGTCGGCCACGCGTTCGCTCCATTCATTGGCGCCGCCGACATGGCCGGACAGCACCGGGATCACATACTGGCCGGCGTCGTCGACCACGATCACGCCGGGATCTTCATCCTTGCTGCGCAGGTGCGGTGCGATCAGGCGTACGACGGCGCCCAGTGAAACGAAGAACACGATCTGGTCGTATCCCTCAAACAGCGGGCCGATTTCGTCGCGCAGCGCGCCGTCATAGGCGCGCACAGTATTTGGCAGGCCGTCAAACTGCGCCGCGAACTTGGCGGATGTGCAGATGTCGGCGCCCGGCAAGTCGGCGGCCAGGCGTGAAGCCTGCGCTGCGCCGTGCTTCGTAATGGCCACCAGGCACAGGCGCGGGGTGGCAGTGTCGACAAGTGATAAGCTGCTCATGCAGTCTCCAGGGAGGTTGGTTGCGGGCCGGCTTTCTTGAGGCAGCCCTTGATTCGTTCGCCGCGAATGCGATGCGGATGCTTGAGGATCAGCAGCGAGAGGTAGCTGACTTTGGTGCCGCGCAGGGCCAGGATCTCGCCCCCGCTGAAGCGGCGTTCGTCGGGGGCGCCTACCCGTTCAATGAAGTGCGCGCCCGCCAGCAAGTCCTTGCGTTCCAGCCAGTCGATCAGTTCATCGAGCAAGGGCTTCACCTTCATCAGCACCAGGGTGTCGAAGTCGGGCAGCAGGCGGTCGACGGCGCTGACGCCATAGGCGGCAGGCACAATGGCAACTGTGTCGTCCTGCTCCGCGAACGGCACCGGTACTTCGGCGCAGGCGGCGGTAAAGGCGTTGACGCCGGCGATGATCTCGACCGGCACCTGTTCGTCCAACGCACGTACGGTGCGTGCCAGGTGGCCGAAGGTGGCGTAGGTGCTGGCGTCTCCTTCGACCAGGAATAGCACGTCGCGACCGGCGCGCAGCCATGGCAACACGGTTTCGGCGGCCTTCATCCAGGCGCGCGCAAGCTTTTCACCGTCGTGCGTCATTGGGAACAGCAGCAATTCATGTTCGGCCGGTGGCTCCAGGCCGGCGCGCAGCACGATATCCAGCGCGTAGCTCGGGGTCTTGCCGCTGCGGGCAGGATAGACCCAGATCGCGTCGCGCCGCTGCAGCTTCTCCCACGAGGCGCGCGTGATCAGGCCTGGATCGCCGGGACCAAGCGAAATGCCCCACAACGTGCCGCGCTGGCTGGCCGCGCTCATGCCTGCGCTCCTGCGCGGCGTGCGCAGACGATCCATACCGGATTCTCGGCCGCCATACGGTGCATGTGCAGGATCGGTTTGCTGCGTGCGGCCTGCAATTGCAGCACGTCCCAGCTTACGCCTTCTCCTTCCAGCGCTTGCAGCGCGGCGGTGGCAGTGGCGAGGTTTTCCAGCGTGACGAAGTTCATCACCAGCGTACCGTCCGGGCGCAAGCGGCGCAGTACGCCCGTAATCAAGCCAGCCAGTTCGCCGCCCGAGCCGCCGATGAACACCGCGTCGGGGTCGGGCCAGGCACTCAAGCCTTCGGGCGCTTTGCCGTGGTACAGGCTGTAGTTGGAAAGGCCGAACCTTGCGTGGTTGCGGCCTGCGATGGCGCAGTCTTCCTCGTTCTTCTCGATCGCGAAAACGTGACCCTGAGGGCACAGCCGTGCCGCTTCCAGGCCCACCGATCCGGAACCGGCGCCGATGTCCCAGACCACGCTATCGGAGCGAAGTTGCAGCCTTGCCAGGCTGACGGCGCGCACTTCCTGCTTGGTGATCAGGCCCTTCTCCGGCTGCCGTTGCTCGAATTCTGCGTCCATCAGGCCAAAGCGCACAGGGCGCAGCATCGGCGTCACGCGCCACAGCAGCACCACATTGAGGGCGGCGAAGCGCATGCCTGCCGCTTCCTCCGGACTGAGTTCGGCCAGCACGCGTTCCTCTGGCTGCAGCAGATTCTCCGCAACAGCCATGTGGAAGTCGTCGCCCAGCCCCTCGGCCAGCAGCAGGCGGGCGATGCGGTCCGGGCTGTTGTCCGGGCTGGTCAGCACCAGCAGGCGCGAATGCTGGCGCAGCGCCTGGGCCAGTGCGTAAAGGCCGTGACCCGGCGTGCTGCCGCGCGACCACTCGCCTGCATCGCGCGCGTGCACTGACACGATGCGCGCGTCCTGCCAAGCCAACCCGACGCGTGCGCACGCCAGTTGCAGCGTCGACAGGTTGGGCAGGATCTCCAGCGCTTGCACACACAGGTGCTGCGCCAGGTAAGGAGCGATGCCGTGGCACAGCGGGTCGCCCGTTGCCAGCACCACGCAGCACAGGTTGTCGGCGCGCGCAGCCCGCACCCACTCGGGCACTTCTTTCAGCCGCCCGGTCAGGTCGCGGCAGATGGCGCCCGGCTTGAACTCGTTTTTCAGCAGCGCGAGCGTGCGTGCGCCGCCAATCACCACGTCGGCGTTGCGCAGCCAGGCCAGCGCGGTCGCATTCAGGCTGGCCGCGCCGTCGTCCAGCACGCCGATCACGCGGCAGGGGTTGGGATCAGTTAAACAGGTATCCATTGGCTTACTCGGTAATTGGTTCGTGGTCGATATCGAGGATGTGGTCGATGCCGATGCGCCTTGTGTCGGCTGCGGGTTCCTGCGGCAGCGCGGGTGCGGACCAGACGTCCGCCACCTGGTTGCCGCTGAAATCGCACACCAGCACACGCAGCTGGAAAGCGCGGCCATAGCGCTCGGGCGCGGTCAGGGTATCGATGGCGGCTTGCGCCAGCGCGTGGTGGAAAGCGTCGCCCAGGCCGCGTTCGACCATCAGCTCGGCGCCAAAGCGCGCCGTTTCGGCTGCGGCGATGGCGGCGCAGTCCTCCGGCGTGGCGCCGATGCGGCGAGCGATTTCCGCCACCAGGTCGGTGTCGACCTCGCTGCGGTTGGCATGGGTGATGGTTTCGCCTTGCGCAATCTTGGTCAGCTTGCCCACCATGACCGCGAGCACGACGAGTCCAATGCGCTGCGAGGCTGCTTCGTCGAGGGCGTAGCGCAGGAAGTCGCCCATCTGGACAAAGCAGGCCGACGGCAGCTCGGGACGTTCGGCGCGCAGGGTGGCAATGGCGAACGTCTCCGTGCGGCCGCCAGTGGTCAGCGCCACGACCTCGTGGCCGGTAGTCGCCGCCACCTGCACGCCCTGTACCACGCTGGCTCGCCATGCTGCAGTCGAATACGGCTTGACGATGCCGGTGGTGCCGAGGATGCTGATGCCGCCCAGGATGCCCAGGCGCGCATTGGTGGTCTTCTTGGCCATCACTTGCCCGTCCGGCACGCTGATGGTGACTTCGATGCCATGTTCCTTCAGCAGGGCCGGCGCGGCTTCGCGCAGGTTGTCTGCGATGTTACGGCGCGGTACCGGGTTGATTGCCGGCCCGCCGACCTCCAGCCCAAGGCCGGGCATGGTCACCGTGCCGACGCCGTCGCCGGCCACGTAGCGTATGTCGCCCGCCTGGCCTGGCAGCAGGCGCAAGTCGACCGTCAGGTGGGCGCCGTCGGTGCAATCGGGATCGTCGCCGGCGAACTTGACCACCATGGCGTGCGCAACCTGCGCATCGCAGGCACCGTCTTGCACGGCAAAACGCACCCGGCTGCCGTTGGGCAGCAGGCTTTCAATCTCGCCGGGCACAGTGCCTGTCGCCAGGCCAAGTACCGCAGCGCGCGCTGCCGCAGCAGCACAGGCGCCGGTCGTGAAACCGGTGCGTGTGCCACGTTCGGCCGCAGCCTTTTCTTTCATGCCTGTCCCGCCTTCTGCTTTGCTTCGGCCAGTGCCAGCAGCGCATGCAAGGCCGCGACCACCAGCGTCGAGCCGCCTTTGCGGCCGCGAATCACGATCCAGGGCACTTCGGCCACTTCCGCCATCATGTCTTTGGATTCCGCGGCGGAGACAAAGCCTACCGGCATGCCGACCACCAGCGCGGGGCGCACGCCCTCTTCGCGAATCAGCCGTACCAGCTCGATCAGTGCCGTCGGCGCGTTGCCGATGCCGACGATGGCCCCTTCCAGCAGGCCGAGTCGCTGCGCCTTGCGCATCGCCTGCACGGCGCGCGTGGTGTCTTCTGCCTTGGCGGCCTCGATAACGTCGGCGTCGCTGATGAACTGGTGCGTCTTCATGCCAAAGTGGGCCAGGCGCGGTTGCGACAGGCCGGAGCAGATCATTTCGACGTCGGCCACGACAGGCGTACCGCCAGCCAGCATGGCGGCGATACCGGCCCGCACAGCAGCCGGATGGAAGTCGGTCAGGCCGTTGAAATCGAAATCCGCATTCGCATGGATCATGCGCCGCACGATTGGCCACTGCGATTCGGTATACGTGTGCGAACCGACTTCGGCATCGATGATGGCAAAGCTGTCATGCTCGATCGCCTGCCCGGCGCGCGTCAGCTGTTCGGTAACGGTGTTGACGGTGCTCATGCCGGCTGCGCCTCAGCGTGTGAATGGGCATGATCGTGCGCGTGATCATGCGTGTGGGTGTGTGAATGCGAATGGCCATGGCCCAGGTCGTGGGCGATCTCGCGGTAGCTGCAGCCGTCG
>DASWTB010000513.1:0-12668 GCA_036402315.1 Pseudoduganella sp.
TTGTTGACAAGTCATGCCTGATGACCATAGCAAGTCGGTCCCACCCCTTCCCATCCCGAACAGGACCGTGAAACGACTCTGCGCCGATGATAGTGCTGCAACCAGTGTGAAAGTAGGTTATCGTCAGGCTCTTATTAGAAAAGCCCGCTAACGTGTGTTAGCGGGCTTTTTGCTTTTCCAAAACCGGTAAACCGGCCGGATGGCCGTCCCGTCTGCGCGGCGGCTGGTGGTGTTGGGTCGAGGTCTTTTGACTTTCGTTGAACGTCAAAGTCCCAGAACCAACCCCATGACGGCTGAACAGACAGGGTCTGACCCTGCGGGTCAGACCCTGGTTTACCGGTTTAACTGGTCGGACCAGTCAAGCAGCCTCGAGCTTACCCGCCACGTAGTCAATATGCGCCTGCATCGCCGTGCGCGCAGCCTCCGGCCGGCGCGCACAAATAGCCTGGCAGATCGCCCGATGCTGCTGCAATAGCTGCCCGGACACCTCCGCATCCAATGCCCGCAAGTTGGACCCGTTCAGCGTAATGTGTTCGCGCAGTATCCCGAGGACGCTCGCATGGAGGTGCAGGAACATGCTGTTGTGCGACGCCAGTGCAATCGCCTCGTGCAGCTCCGCATCGAGCGCCGCTTCCTTCGCCGACTCGTCATCCAGGCGCGATTGTTCAAGCCCCGCCAGCAGCGCGCGGATGCCGGCGTATTCTTCATCAGTGCCGCGCAGCGCGGCGTAATAGGCAGTCGCACCTTCCAGCACACGACGAAACTCCAGCACTTCGCTCAGAAGCACCGGATGATCCACCACCAGTTGCGCCCACGGCGAGGAGGAACCGCCAGTGCGCATTTGATCGCCCACGAACACCCCAGCACCAGGCCGGCTGCGCAGCAGGCCACGCGCCACCATCCTTTGCAGCGCCTCGCGTATCGTATTGCGCGACACCGAGAACTGCTCCGCGAGCATGCGCTCCGACGGCAGCTTGGCGTTGGCCGGATAGCGCCCATCCAGCAGCGCCACCTCCAGTTTGCGTTGCACCTCTTCTACCAGCCCGTTTGTTTTCATCTTGGCGATCTCCTCTTGCGGCCCCTGGTCCAACCAGTTTGCGGCGCCGCCGGCATGCGGGAATTATGGGTCCTGTCGAAGGAATAAGCAAAACAGAGGAGACGCACCATGAGGCCCCGACACTATCCATCGCTGGCTGGCCAGCGCAATCAGCACGTGTACCTGTTCGCTACCTGCGTGATCGACCTGTTCATGCCCGAAGCGGGGCTGGATGCCGTGCGCCTGCTCGAACACGAAGGCGTGACCGTGCACTATCCGCGCGGCCAGAGCTGCTGCGGCCAGCCCGCCTACAGCAGCGGCAATCCCGAGCAGGCACGTGCCGTGGTGCGTGCACAGCTGGACTTGTTCCCGCAGCCGTGGCCCGTGATCGTACCTTCCGGTTCTTGCGCAGGCATGATGCGCCACCATTGGCACGAGCTGTTCGACGACGAACCCGAATCCGCCGCGAAAGCGCGCGAGCTGGCGGGACGGATTTACGAATTGAGCGAATTCCTGCTGCATGTGCTGCACGTCGACTTCCAGGCAGTGCCGGCACAGTCCAGTGAACGGGTAGTGCTGCACACCTCTTGCGGTGCCCGGCGCGAAATGGGTACGCGTGAACATGGCGTTGCCTTGCTCGATGCCTTGCCTGGCGTGACGCGCGTTGAGCACCAGCGCGAATCGGAGTGCTGCGGCTTTGGCGGCACTTTTTCGCTCAAGCATCCCGACATTTCAGGCGCCATGGTCGCCGACAAAGTTGCAGCCGCTTGTGCAACCGGCTGCAATCGCCTGGTTTCCGCCGACTGCGGCTGCCTGCTTAACATCGGCAAGGCGGCCAAGCACCAAGGCGCGCCGCTGGAAGTGGAACACATGGCCAGCTTTTTGTGGCGCCGCCTCAACGGCCATGCCGCTGTAACGGAGCAGGATGGAGGCGTGCGATGAGCGGCATGACTACCCGTGAGCGCATCCTGGGCGCTTTGCGCGCTGCGGCGCCGGTGCCAACGCCGGATAGCCGCGAACTCGAGGCGCGAATCAATCGCCATCATTCACACGGCGTCTTGCGAGCCGCCTCGCCGAAACAGCGTGCAGACGAAATGGAACGCGTCATGACGTCGGTTCGCACCGAGGTTCTGCGCAGCGATGCTGCAAGTTGGCCAGCTCTGTTGGCCGACAAACTGGCGCAGGCTGGCGTACAGCGCATATTGCTGGACGCAGCCACTGCCGAAGGCGCGGCTCTGAACGCTGCGCTGCCGGCCGCTGTGAAAACACTCCCGTTCTCGAAGCCGCTGGAGGCGTGGAAGGATTCTCTGTTCTCCACGGTGGATGCCGGTTTCACGGTGGCGCGTTCCGGCATTGCCGCCACCGGCACGCTTGTGCTGGCGCCCGATGCCGGCACGCCGCGCACCGTATCGCTGGTGCCTCCGGTGCACGTGGCACTGGTGTATGCGAGCACGCTGCATGCCGACCTGCACGCAGTCATGCACGCCGAGCGCTGGGGCGCAGGGATGCCGACCAACCTGGTGCTGGTCTCTGGACCTTCAAAAACATCGGACATCCAGCAAACGCTGGCCTATGGCGCACACGGCCCGCGTGCATTGTGGGTGGTGATTGTCGATGACGTTGTGGAGGATCAGGCATGAACGCGCGCCCGATGCATTTTGTCTCGCCAGCCGACTTCCGCGAACGAGTCAGCGGCGCCTTGCGGAACCAGGCGCTGCGCACCAGCATGCGCGGCGCGATGGACTTCCTGCAAACCAAACGCAGCACCCAGTTTCCCGACGCCGACGAATTGGAACAACTGCGCGATCTTGGCGAAGCGATACGCCGGCATGCACTGGCCAACCTGCCTGACTTGCTGGTGCAGTTCGAAGCCAGCCTTCAGTCGCTGGGCGTGCACGTGCACTGGGCTTCCACGGCGGACGAAGCGAACGCCATCATTCATGGAATCGCTCAGCGGCACGGTGCGCGCAGCATCGTCAAGGGCAAGTCGATGGCGAGCGAAGAAGTGGAGCTGAACCATTACATGTCCGAACGCGGCATCGATTGCGTCGAATCGGACATGGGCGAGTACATCGTCCAGCTGGCAGACGAGAAGCCCTCGCATATCGTCATGCCGGCCTTGCACAAGACGCGCGCAGACATCGGCGCCCTGTTCGAACGCCACCTGCCCGGCACGCCCTACACCGAAGATGTCGATACCCTGATCCTGGCTGGCCGGCGCGCGTTGCGCCAGAAGTTCGCCGATGCGGATATCGGCCTGTCCGGCGTCAACTTCGCAGCCGCCGATACCGGCACCCTGTGGCTGGTGGAGAACGAGGGCAATGGCCGCCTGTCGACCACGGTGCCGGACGTTCATATCGCATTGATGGGCGTGGAGAAGGTGGTGGCGAGGCTGGAGCACATCGTGCCGCTGGCGAGCCTGTTGACGCGCTCGGCCACCGGCCAGGCCATCACCACCTATTTCAACCTGATCACCGGTCCGCGCCGCGCAGGCGAAATGGACGGCCCGCGCGAAATGCACGTGGTGCTGCTCGATAACGGCCGCACGCAAGCTTATGCCGACCAGCAGCTGCGCGCCACGTTGCAGTGTATTCGCTGCGGTGCCTGCATGAACCATTGCCCTGTCTACGAACGCGTGGGCGGGCATGCATACGGCACGACTTACCCAGGCCCGATCGGCAAGATCATTTCACCGCACCTGCTGGGACTCGAAGAGACCGCCGACCTGGTGACGGCTTCCAGCCTGTGCGGCGCCTGTGCCGAAGTCTGCCCGGTGCGCATTCCGATTCCGTCGCTGCTGGTGCGGCTGCGCACCGAGGCAAACCGCGATCCTGCGCAGCAGGTCGACCAGCCGCTGCGTGGCCAGGGCGCCAGCTTCAGTCGTGGCGAACGGCTGGTGTGGCGCTTCTGGAGCGGCGCTTTCGCACGCCCCTCGGCGTATCGCTGGTTCCGCTGGCTGGCCACCCGGCTACGCGCCTTCACTCCGTCCTCCCAACTGGGCTGGACGCGTCACCGTACACCGCTGGTACCGGCCCGCCGCAGCCTTGCCGACCTGCTGCGGGAAAGGGGGCAGGCGGAATAGCGATTGTTGTACCCATTTCGGCGCATGTCGCCTGCATAAGAAGAATTTCATACCCTTGGAGGAGCTCAAGATGCAAACCTGGAACCAGATCTATGCCCCGCTGGGCAGCCTGGGATTGTCGGCCCTGGCCGCCGCCATCCCCATTCTTTTCTTTTTTGTTGCGCTGGCCGTCTGGCGCATCAAAGGCCATATCGCCGCCGCAGTGACGCTGGCACTTTCGCTGGCGGTAGCGATCTTCTGTTACGGCATGCCGGTGCCGCAAGCCCTGGCTGCGGCTGGCTACGGCTTTGCTTACGGTATGTGGCCGATTGCCTGGATCATCATCAGCGCGGTGTTCCTGTACAAGGTGGTGGAACGCACTGGCCAGCTGGAGATAATCCGCGCGTCAGTGGTGTCCATCACCGATGACCAGCGCCTGCAGATGCTGCTGATCGGCTTTTCCTTCGGCGCCTTCCTGGAAGGAGCGGCGGGCTTTGGTGCACCAGTGGCGATCACCGCCGCACTGCTGGTTGGACTGGGCTTCAATCCGCTGTATGCGGCCGGCCTTTGCCTGATCGCCAATACCGCGCCGGTGGCATTCGGCGCCATGGGAATTCCGATCATCGTGGCAGGACAGGTCACTGGACTCGACGCGATGAACATCGGCGCGATGGCCGGCCGCCAGCTGCCGCTGCTGTCTTTGCTGGTGCCATTCTGGCTGGTGTTCATGATGGACGGTAAGCGCGGCATCAAGGAGACTTGGCCGGCAGCGCTGGTTGCCGGCGGCAGTTTCGCCGTCACGCAGTACATCACTTCCAACTACATTGGCCCTGAACTGCCTGACATCACCTCTGCGCTGGTGAGCCTGGGCGCGCTGACCGGATTCCTGAAGGTATGGCAGCCCGCCAGCACCAAGGCTGCTGCCCGCAGCACGATTTCGATGGGCGGGGGCACCGCAGCCATGTCACCGTTCGGCGGTGCAGCTGCAGCTGGCACGGAGCCGCGCAGCCGCAGCAAATCCCCATACACCACCGCGCAAACTGTACGCGCCTGGGCGCCTTTCGGCCTGCTGACCGCCGTGGTGACTGTGTGGAGCCTGCCGCAGTTCAAGGCGCTGTTTGCCGCCAAGGGGGCACTGGCCGGCACGGTGCTGAAATTCCACGTGCCTTACCTGGACATGATGGTCACCAAGATGACACCGATCGTCGCCGCGCCCAAGGCATACGAGGCGGTCTTGAAGCTGGACCTGATTTCGGCGGTCGGCACCGCGATCCTGATCTCGACCCTGCTGTCGATGGTCTTGCTGCGATTCAGCCCGGCCAATGGCCTGCGTGCCTTGCGCGACACCGTGCTGGAACTGCGCCGCCCGGTGCTGTCGATTGGCCTGGTGCTGGCGTTTGCGTTTGTGGCAAATTACTCGGGCATGTCGTCCACGCTGGCACTGGTGCTGGCCGGTACCGGCGCGGCCTTCCCGTTCTTCTCGCCATTCCTCGGTTGGCTGGGCGTATTCCTGACCGGGTCCGACACATCGTCGAATGCCCTGTTCTGCTCCCTGCAGAGTACAACCGCGCACCAGGTCGGGGTTTCCGACACGCTGCTGGTGGCTGCGAATACCACCGGCGGCGTGACCGGCAAGATGATCTCGCCGCAGTCGATTGCCGTTGCCTGCGCGGCGACCGGTCTGGTCGGCCGTGAGTCCGAATTGTTCCGTTTCACGCTCAAACATAGCCTTCTGTTTGCCGTCATCGTTGGACTGATGACAGTGTTGCAGGCCTATGTGTTCACAGGAATGGTGCCGCACTGACGCAAGCCGGTTCCGCCCAAGGACTGCCCTGCGAAATGAAGCACGGCAGGCAGTGTGGAAGCGAGAGCACCAATGCGCACTTACGCTACGACTCGTCCTTTCGCTTATCGGAGCAAGGCGCCGACCAGCACTGCCAGGAACATGGCGCCGAAATAGCGCAGCCACTTTCCACTGTAGTTCCGCCAGGCCAGCACTGCCAGTACGACCGCAACGATGAACGGCAACGGTGTGCGGAAGTTCAGGCAAAGGGTTATGGCGAAGTAGAGCTGGATGATGATGGCTACCCACGGGCGTCCCGTGAAGGTGCCACGGCCGCCACGCGCGGGTGCTGGTGCCGGGGTCTCGGCAGCCGGCCTTGTGGTCGGCCTCGAAGGGCCGCTCGTGGCGGCCGCTGCCTTTGGCTTTGCTGCACGCTTTTCCTGCGTAAGCTGCTCCTGCGTCTTTTCCAGCACGGGCGCCGCGGGTGCAGCGGCCTGCCAGAAGCCGGCCCACGGTTCCTTGCCTTGTGCGGACAAGCTGCGGAAGCCGATGCTGCGGCGGGCCACCGCGGCGCTTGCCGCAGGTGCCTGGGCGATCCACTTCGCGCGTGCGGCGCGTACTTGCTGCAGCAAAGGCGTACCTTTCGCAGCGTCGACCATTTTGATGAACTGCGCATAGCCTTCGAGCGCATCGATCACGTTCTCGTTGCCGTTCCACTGCTTGCCGGCTGGCCCATCCTTCTCAACCTGGAACAGGGTCGCGCGGAAGCGCCGCAAGGTGTCGCGGTCCAGCGAAAGCTTCTTGTTGACGACGATGCCGGTGACGCTCTGGCAATGAGCGGCGCTCATGACATGCTGCTTGTCAGGGTGTGGCGTAAAGCCTTCATCGGCGATGATCTGCTTGACGCGCCACAGCAGCTTGCCGGCCAGCTTGCGTGCGGCGGCGTCGCCGGAGAAGGTCAGGTCGTCGGCATAGCGGGTGTAGGCAAAGCCCAGTTTCGCGGCGCAGCTTTGCACGCGCGCGTCGAGGCGGCGGCAAAGGATGTTGGTCAAAGCCGGGCTGCTCGGCGCACCTTGGGGCAGGGCGCGTTCGCCGGTCGCGACGAAGAATTTTTCGCCATCCACGCTGACTTCTTCAACAGGGGTCTCCGTGCAGACCAGGCCGAGCGTGGTCGCCAGCTGTTCGCTGTAGCCAAGCTCGCGGAATACGCCTTTGATACGCGGCAGGCTGATCGAAGGGAAGAAGTTCTTCAGGTCCAGGTTCACCACCACGGCCTTGCCCACGTGGGGCTGGGCGTTGCTGACAATCGAGCGGCCCGGGATGAAACCATGCGCCGCAGGATGCAGTGGTACTTTGGCCAGGATGTTGTCCAGCACCCAGTACTGCAGGCGCTTCACGCGCGGCATGGGAGCGGAAATGATTCGCTCGCCGCCGGTTTTCTTTGGCATCGCAAAGCGGCGGTAATGGCTGATGCGCGATACGCGGCGATCGAAGCTCAGGAAGCGCAATTCCGGCAGCGTGATGCCCATGGCGGCCGCAAGCTCGCTCGCGTTGTTCATCGCGGGCAGCGACCAGCGCGCCAGTTTGTCCGGATTGCTTTCGGCATGGCTCAAGCCGGCGGAAACGCCTTCGCCCAGGTAGAGCAGCTCGGTCGACCGGCGCTGGTGCCAGGCCGTCGCACGTTCAAAACGTTCGCGTGCGCGTTTCTGGCGGGTTTCTTCGCGGCGCTGCCGCGCTTTGGCCAAGCGCTCCTTGCGCATGGCCTTGAGCGCCGCTTCCGGGTCCTGGATGGTACGCAGTTCCTGCCCCAGGCGATTCAGGGCGCTACTGAGTTCGGCCTCGCGCTTGACGACTTCTTCCAGTTCGGTGGGCTGGCCGCTATTGGCTGGCCAGAAGCCGAGGCGCTGCATTTCGCCCAGCACGACTTCCTGGCGCGAGCTGTTGCGCAGGCGCTCCATCAATTCGGCGCGGGTGGTGACTGGATTGGATTCGGTGGCGCTCATTGCATGGCCTCCCTGCGAGGCGAGCGCGAAAGATGCAAGCACGGCGGGATTGTCATCGAAGAGCCTTTAAGACTGGGGCGCTCCACTCGATGCCATACGGCACCGGTGCGGCGAATGGACTGCATGGCAGTCACACCGTCTTGCCGCACCGGTGTCTGTATGGCACTGTGAAGAGCGTGCCAGTGGCGCATGGGAAGAGCTGAATACGTGAACGGCGATCCACCGTTCGGGTTGCAAGAGCCATCCCGCCGTGTTTGCTGAAACGAGTATATCAGTTCGTTTGCTTTTTTCATATCATCGTCGTCCTCAAGCCTGCTGCCGCGACATGCGCAGCGCGAGCATGTGCGCGCAAGGACCTTTGTGCATGCGGTTGAACGTGAAGAAGTTGCACTGGCAGGCGCCGTCGACGATGCGTTCGTCGGCGTCCAGCCGTAGCATCACCTGGTATTGGCGGTCGCCGTGTTTTGCCTGGGCGCTAAGCCGGATGCTGCCATCGGCAAGTGCTTCGACCGCATGCTTGCTCATTGCGTGGAGTGCGACCAGCTTCTGCGCTTCCTCTTCCTCCGGGCTGGCGAAACGCAGCGAGTCCAGCGGCAGTGGATCGCGCGCCAGTTCGCGCAGGCGGTAGACTTCATCTACCAGGTCGTAGATGACGCGGCCGGCCTGGGTGTACAAGGTCAGTGCGCGTTCGACCATCATGCGATCAAGGCCGGTATCGAGCGCCAGCTGGGCGCTGGTGGCGAGCCAGCGCTTGCCCAGTGCGGCAAAGACTCTTTCCTTGCTGTCGTTGTCGATCTCGCCGCGCGGCGCCAGCAAGTCGAACTGGCCGGCGCGCGACCAGTCGTTGGCGGTCCAGCCGGAGAGACCGAGCGTGAACTGCATGTCGGGCAAGTTGGCGATCCAGAAGCTTGGCAGGCCGCTGCCCATCAGGTGCACGGTGAAGCTCTGGGCGACAGGGATCAGGCGCTCGAGCAGGAGCAGGCGCCGGCGGCCCCACACGCGGACTTCTTCCGCCACGTTGCCGCGGTAGATCGAGCGGCGGCAGACGACTTCTTCATTCCAGGGTTCGAACACGGCGCGTACCGGCTCACCCGGCGCCAGAATGAAGCGGATCGAGCGCGGGCCGGCGCGTTCCTTCTTGCGCCGCATCTGCAGGCAGAAGTTGTGCACGTCCATCGGGTGCAGGTCCAGCCGCCGCGCCACCATGTTCATCGCGCTGCTCACCTGCAGGAAGCCGCGCACCCAAGTGTCCGGCACGTCGATCTTCTCTTCGATGAACTCCGGATCGTCCGCGGTCCTGACCTGGAAGCCGCTCGGGTCGATCGACAGCCTGGTGCTCTTGTAGTCGCGGATCTTCTGGAATTCGCCGTACAGGCTTTCCGAGTAGTCGATATTGGTGGTGCCGCAGGCGAAATCGCCAACGTGGTCGAACACATTGTGGCTGCAACTGAGGGAAGCGTAGCTCGATTCGTCGCGGCTGAAGCACTCGAAGAACACGCGGTCCGGATGCACGGTGATAACCGGGTCGAGCGCAATCCACAGTTCACGGTTGGTCTGGTACAGGTAGTTGTAGTACCTGGACTGGGCGTCGTAGAAGGGCTTCATCAGCTTCGACTTGCGCTCGCGCAGTGCGCGCAGTTCGGCTTGCAGTGGTTTCAACTGCTCCCTCAGTTCGCTGCCCCGAGCCTGGAACTGCGCCAGCATCATTCCTTCGTTCTGCGCCACCCACTCCTTGTAGGCCGTCTTGTCCTTGGGCTGGTAGCGCTGGTCGGCTACGACTACGTCGTGCAGGGCGGAGATCGCCTCGCGGAAGGGAATGTGCTTGTTGATGTCTGCGACGAAGTGGGTCGGCGCGCGCAGGGTGTCCGGCACGAAGCGCATATCGGTCGACGCGGCGCTGTTGCTGACGTATGTCTCGCCGTAGTAGCGGTACTGGAATCTCATGTCTTGCTTCCCCGGCCGGCAATCGCTGCCGGCGTATGGATCGTGATGGTTGCGGGCAGGTCCGGATACCGTTGCTGGATGGCGCGCAGGCCTTCGATGTACTGCGCCTTGTCGGCGATGGCGACGGTCACCACCTGGCGTGCAAACAGCCGGGCGACAAAGCCTGCGATTTCTTCCGACAGTTCGGCCTGGGCGCGCAGGAAGGCTTGCACGCGTCCTTTGACAACGCGGCCACGGTTTACTTGCGACAGCACGCTGAGGAAGTAGGGTTCCATACGCTCCAGTTTGCGCACGTCGCCGGCGCAGGCGCTCTCCAGCCAGGAGCTGACGAACAGCTGCATATTGGAGGAAGGGTGCTGGCTCAGTTTATCCAGCAGTTCGGTCACATCGCCGACGTCGAAATGCCTGGTGATCATGGCGCGGCCGAAGCGTTGCGCTGCCGGGTCCTGGTGGTCGCACAGGTTCACCAGCAGGAGCGGCGTCCAGTCGTCGCGGGTGCAGTGGTCGGTAAAGAAGGCGGAGGCGAATTCACGGCTGTCGTCGAAGCGGCTGTCGAAGATGCGCAGCGCTGCCTCCATCTGGCTGCGCACGCGCTGGGGGCTGGAACGGTAGGCATCGAATGCCCACTGCCGTACGCTGGCCGTGGGGTTGCGGCCGAAGGCTGCCCATGCGGCGACGTCAAATTGCTCGGGGCGGAAACCGGGCAGCAGTCGCGCGCCAAGCATCAGGGCGCCCTTGCTGCGCGCGGCCAGCAGGCGTCCCAGCAAGCCGGTGTCGGTCAGTTCCTGTTCGTCTTTCAACGGCCCGGTGACCCAGGCCACCAGGTCGGCGTGCATGCCATCGCCGGTTTCGCTGCGGAACAGGGCGTCGAGCAAGCCTTCGAGCAAAGTGTGGCGGAAGCCGGCATCGGCAGCGCAAAGGCGCTGGATGACCGGATCGACGCCGCGCCTTATGCTTGCCTCGGCGCTGGTGGCAAAGGCGATGATCAGGTCCGTTTGGGCGGCCAGGACCTGGTCCGGCAACCTGCCGAACAGGCTTACCGCTGCGCCGCGCACTTCGGCGTCGTCATCCTTCAGCAGCATGGCTAGCTTGGAGCCGGGCAGCATGCCGGTCGGTGCTGGATGCAAGATCAGCCACTGGCAGGCCAGCAGGCGCACGGCGGCCAGCGGGTGGCCAAGCAGTTGCAGCAGGCGCTCATAGGGCGCGCCGGCGGCTGCATCGCGCAGCGGGTTCTCGACCAGCCAACGCAGGTCGGCGGCGATTGGCGGCACGGCATTGCGCGCGTCATCGACGTCGGCGCAGTTATCCAGCCAGTCAAGCAGCTGCATGACGATGGCCAGCGCCTGGCCCGGCAAGGTGCCGGCAACCTGGCATAGCATGCGGCCCTGGCGGCGTACTGCCTCCAGCGGTGCACAGGCGACGGTCGCGACCAGCAGCGGGTCGGCAGCGTAGCCAAGCGGGTCGCGCACGATGCAGTCCAGCGCATACTGGGTCGCCTCCGGCAAGGTGCACTGGATCAGCAACAGCAGCCATTCGGTCGGCGGGATGCCTGGCTCGAAGCGCTGGCGCGCCACCTGGAAGGCAAAGCGCGCCGTCGGCAGGTAGGCGCTATGCAGCAGTCCGCGGATGACGTCCAGTTCCAGGCCAGCGCAGAAAGCCTTGTTATCAGCCAGCGCGCGCGCCGCGAATTCATGCACGCCGGTGCAGCGGCTTTGGTGCATCAGCGACAGCAGGGCTTGCGGTTGCGCGTCCCACAGTTCAGGGTAGGCTTCCTGGCGCCGGTCGTCCGGCTGGAGAGGGCGTGTCTGGTACCAGCTGGTACCGTGACGGTTGCTTAGCCAGTTGCCGCGTGCACGCAGCATCCGGTTGAAGACCAGCCAGTAGCTGTAGCCGTCGAAGAAACGCCCACCGCGGGCGCTCGGCTGGCCGGCGTCGCTGTCGTCCATCGCGGACAGCACGCCGAGCGCCATCTGGACGTAGGCCGGGTCGCGGTCGTCCGCCAGGCGGCGCAGGGTGCGCCAGCCGCGCCGGCGCAGGTAGTCCCGTGTGCGCAAACCGTAAGCCACCTTGCTGTCCGGGCGCGAGGCTTCCTCGGCATACCTGTTGTAGGCGCGGCGCACATAAACCCACTGGCTGCTGCTGGTGTGGGTATCCGTATCGAAGCGCTGCTGGATCAGGCCGAATAGTTCGGCATCGCCGGCCATTTCGGCGGCTTTGTATATGTGGCGCACTGCGCGGAAAGTCCCGGCGCGGAGGCGCATCCGCTTCAGATGGGTGAGCAGGATGCGGCGCGCCATCGGCTGGCCGAGGGCGATCTGGTGCAACTGCTCCAGCCAGTCCGGCTTGGACAACCCTTGCCATTCGTCGTCGCCGGCGGCAATCGACAGCAGCTTTTCTTCGTCCTGCTGGTCCCAGGCGCTGCGCAGGACGGCTGGCCAGTCTGCCAGCAGGCGGGCGGCGTGCGCCTGCAGTGCCGTGCCGTCGGCCAGCATCAGCCAGGCTTGAAGGGCGATGCGGCGCACGGCATCCGTGCGGCCGCGGGCGTGCAGCTCGTGCATGGCGACGGCGGCGCCGGCATCGCCGCAGCGGCCAATGGCCCAGGCCAGGCAGTAATCCTGCATTTCGTCGCCGCGCGCGATCAGGTCGACCATGGTGGGAACGGCGCCGCGCAGGCGGCGCTCGCCGATACGCCAGATGACGCGATTGCGGTGGTGCTGGTCCAGTTTCTTCCAGTTCCCGGCTTGCAGTTGCTGCAGCAGTGCGATGGCGGCGGCATCGGGCGTGTTTTGCGCAGGGGCCGGGGCGGGGGCCGCGCTTTGCGGCGCGGCGGGTTCGGGGGCG
>DASWTB010000514.1:0-2838 GCA_036402315.1 Pseudoduganella sp.
GTACTCCAAGGTTTAAGCTGGGCGGCATGAATACTTCAACCATCCGCAAACTGGTGCGCGCCAGCGCCGCCTACGACCTGCTGCTCACAGCACCTTTCGCCACCCCATGGACTTTCGCCCTTGCGCACGGCCATCTGTCGGCCCTTAACCAGGCGCTGGGCGGCGCGCCATTGCCGGCCTTCGGCACCCTGCACATCCTGTTTGCCTGCCTGTTCGGCAGTGTCGTGCTGGTGTGGTCCTGGCTGCGCCTGCGCGACCCGCAGCCGCAGTTCGCCACCTACGACGGCGCGACACGCTTCCTGTTCAGCTCCTGGTTCGCCTGGACGCTGGCCGGCGGCGGTTTGCCGCTGGTGTGGCTGTTTATCGTCCCCGAGTTCGCATGGGGTGTCGCGCAGTGGTATGCTGTTCCTCCGATCGGCAAACGGGGAGGGTGATATGCAAGCGCAACCTTTAATCGCTGTCAGCAATGTCGAAGCGGCCAGCCGCTGGTACCAGAAAACGCTCGGGCTGAAGAGCGGCCATGGCGGCAACGAGTACGAGCAATTGCTGCACGACGGACGCATGGTGTTGCAATTGCACCGCTGGGACGCGCACCACCATCCCCACATCGGCAATCCCGAGCAGCGCCCCTATGGCAACGGTGCGCTGCTATGGTTCTGGACGGACGACTTCGACGATGCCGTCGACCGCGCCACGGCGGCCGGCGCCACGGTGCTGGAAGGACCGAAGGAAAACAGCAATGCGCAGCACCGGGAGCTGTGGCTGCGCGATCCGGAAGGTTACGTGGTGGTGCTGGCCGGGCCGTATGGCGACGTCGGCATGTAGTCAATGCCAGGTGGCGCGCGCCACGCGCAGCATATTGCGGCCCAGGACTTGCTCGATCTCGCTGGGAGCCATGCCCAGCTTGCGCAATTCCAGCGGCAGCGACTTCCATGCGTTGGGCGGAGTGCAGGCGGGTGCGCGGCCGGCGCGGTAGCCTGCCGTTTCCGGCCACCAGTAAGCGCGGTCGAAATCGCCCGGCGGGGTGTCGTCGAGGTCTTGTTCGCCGATGCAGATATCGAGACCGATGCCGACATGCGGCACGCCGACCAGGTCCGCCACGTACGCCACGTGGCGCGCCACATCGGCGGCGCTCGGCTGCTCGGTGCCGATGAACCAGGACAGGCCGGAAATGCACACCACGCCACCGGTCGCGGCGCAGGCGTGGATCTGTTCGTCGGTGACGTTGCGCCCATGCGGCAGCAAGCCGAACGGATTGGCGTGGCTGAACACCACCGGCTTGCTCGATGCGGACATGATCTCCAGGCTGCACAGGCGGCCCGTATGCGCGCAATCGACGATGATGCCGGCATCGTTGACCGCTTCCAGCATGCGCCGGCCCAGCAGCGTCAAGCCGCGCGCAGTGTCGTGGCAGCCGTCGGCCACGCTATTGTTGCGGTTGTAGGCGAAGTGCATCTGGCGCACACCCAGCCGCGCATAGACGGCAGCCATTTCCGGCTGTTCCATCAGCGGCATTGCCCCTTCCAGGTCGAAGCCGATGGCCAGAGCGCCGTCGGCAGCAGCCTGGATTACTTCATCCACGCCCGACACCAGGCGGAAACGCTCCGGGTGGGCCGCGATGGTGGCTCGGTAGCCGGCGATCACAGACATCACCTGCGACAGCGGATTCATATCCATGCCCACATTGATCGACACATAGTTCACGCCGGCGGCCTGCAGCTGGCTCAGGGGGGAGAAGTCGGCTTGCGGATGCAGCGGCAGGCAAAAGTGGGCGTCCCAGTTGATCATTCGGCGGCGGTGTTGGTAGTTTGATAGCATCCGTATAGTCGCATGAAATCCAGCCCGAGGTATACTGGCGGCTTGTCATCGAACGGTAAGCCATGAGTTTTTCCACTTTGGGCCTTGCGCCACCACTGCTGAACGCCGTCACCGAGACCGGCTACACCACGCCCACCGCCATCCAGCTAACCGCCATCCCGCCCGCCCTGCGCGGCGCCGATGTGCTGGGGCAGGCCCATACCGGTTCCGGCAAGACGGCCGCCTTCGCGCTGCCGCTGCTGCATGGCTTGCTGGCCGGCCGTCCCGCTGCCGGCCAGCGCAAGCTGTACGCGCTGGTGCTGGCGCCCACGCGCGAGCTGGCGGCCCAGGTGGGTGAAACGCTGCGGTCGCTGGCCTCGCACCTGCCGCAGCCGGTCAAGGTGTCGGTCGCCTTCGGCGGCGTCTCGATCAATCCCCAGATGATGGCGCTGCGCGGCGGCACAGACATCATGGTGGCCACGCCAGGCCGGCTGCTGGACCTGGTGCAACACAATGCGATCAAGCTCGATGGCACGTCGGTGCTGGTGCTGGACGAAGCGGACAAGCTGCTGGACATGGGCTTTGCCGACGAGCTGGGGCGCATCCTGGCCCTGCTGCCGGCGCAGCGCCAGAACCTGTTCTTCTCAGCCACCTTCCCGCCGGCGGTGCAAGCGCTGGCCGGCGGGCTGCTGCGCGATCCTGTGCGCGTGGCCACGCTGGACCAGGCAGAGCAAACGCCCGACATCGCCCAGCGCGCGGTCGAAGTCGATGCTGCGCGCCGCACGCAGCTGCTGCGCGCTTTATTGAAGGACGAGGGTTGGCGCCAAGTGCTGGTGTTCGTCGCCACCAAGTACGCTTCCGAACACGTGGCCGACAAGCTGCGCCGCAATGGCGTGGCGGCCGAAGCCTTCCACGGCGACTTCAGCCAGGGCGCGCGCACCGCGGTGCTGGCCGACTTCCGCGCAGGGCGCCTGCAAGTGCTGGTCGCCACCGACGTCGCCGCGCGCGGCATCGACATTGCGCAATTGCCGGTGGTGGTCA
>DASWTB010000515.1:0-19867 GCA_036402315.1 Pseudoduganella sp.
CGGTTCCCCAGGTAAGTACGTTTCGCTGAAAGACACGATCAAGGGCTTCAAGATGATCGCTTCCGGCGAACTGGACCACCTGCCAGAACAGGCCTTCTACATGGTTGGTACCATCGAAGAAGCCATCGAAAAAGCCAAGAAACTGGGCTAATTCGTTGTTGAAGCAGTCCCGCTCGCCGGGACTGCGCACAGAGGATAAACATGGCAAACACTATTCACGTTGATGTGGTTTCGGCCGAAGAGCAGATCTTCTCGGGCGAAGCGACTTTCGTGGCGTTGCCGGGCGAGCAGGGCGAGCTGGGTATCTACCCTAAGCACACCCCGCTGATCACCCGTATCCGTCCAGGCGCGGTGCGCATCCAGGTTCCAGGCCAGGCTGAAGAAGAGTTCGTCTTCGTCGCCGGCGGCCTGCTGGAAGTGCAGCCAAATGCCGTGACGGTCCTGGCTGACACCGCGATCCGTGGTCATGACCTGGATGAAGCCAAAGCTGAAGCTGCCAAGAAACTGGCGGAAGAAAGCCTGGCCAACAAGCAGACCGGCATCGACTACGCGAAAGCACAAGCGGAACTGGCAGCGGCTATCGGCCAGCTGGCAGCAATCGCAAAACTGCGCAAGATCAAGGGCTAAATCCTTTATCTCGGCGCAATGGAAAGGCAGCTTCGGCTGCCTTTTTCTTTTTTGCCCGGCACCGTGCTACGATTTGCTTTTTTTGCAATCGTCGACCATGCGCCGATTACTCCTCGCTGCCCTGATTTCCTGTTCTGCGGCGGCCCACGCAGCAGCACCTGTCCGCAATATTGCCGGCTACTTTGCCCACACCTGGGACGCTACCCGCGCGCTGCCGATGGATGAGCGGGTTGCCGCTTTCCGCAAGGACGTGGCCTCGAAATATCCGGAGTACTATTCCGCCCAGCGGTTCAAGGTGAGCGAGGAGGTCTACGACCAGCATATCGCCAAGTTCATTGAACGATTCGAGGCAATTCGCGCGCCCTACATGGAAAAAGTGCGCGCATTCGATGATGAGTTGCCACGCAATATGGCGACCTTCAGCAAGACCTTTCCCGACTTTCGACTGAGCACGCCAACCTGGCTGGTGCATTCCTTTGGCGAAATGGATGGCGGCACGCGTGAGTTCAATAAGCGGATCGATCTGATTTTCGGCGCAGACATGATGGCAATCCTGCACGCCAATGACAACCTGGCGCCGCTTTTCCACCATGAGCTGTTCCCCGTCTACCATCACCAATATTTTGCATGCGGCACGGACTCGGTCTGGGAGAACCTGTGGGAAGAAGGGCTGGCGACCTATGTATCCGATGCCATGAACCCTGGTGCCAGCGATAGCGAATTGCTGCTCGAATTCCCTAAAGGAATGCGGACTGCCACCGAGGCCAAGCTGGCAGCATCCTGGGCACACCTTGCGCAGGTTCTGGATAAGTCCGACCCTGGCTTGTACTCGGAGTTATTCAGCACTAAGGCAGGTAACTCCCCATTGCCAGCACGCCGTGGCTACTATCTGGGTTATCTGGTCGCGCGCGAGGCGGCCAAAACGCGCGATCTGCCCGCGCTGGCAGCTATGGGCTGCAAGGAGGCACGCACGCTGGTCGAAAGCACAATCCAGAAACTGTCAAAGGAAGGCAAGCAATGACTACAATTTTCATCACTGGCGCCGCCGGGGCGCTAGGCAGCGCAGTTGCCCGGGTATTCGATGCGGCTGGCGCCAATACTGTGCTCATTGGCCGCGACATCGCGCGGCTGGAGGCGGCATGTGGACCGGCCAGCGCGCGCCGCATGCTGGCTGTGGCGGACCTGCGCGATGCCACCTCGGTTGCCGCCGCTGCGCAGGCCGCGGTCGCGCGATTCGGACGCATCGATGCGCTATGCAATATTGCCGGCGGCTTTGCGATGGGCACGCCGGTGCATGCGACCAGCGACGCGCAGTGGGATGAGATGTTCGACTTGAACGTGCGCAGCCTGCGCAATGCGGTGGCGGCTGTAGTGCCCGGCATGCTGGACGGGCAGGGCGGCAAGATCGTGAACATCGCGTCGGGCACAGCGCGCCAGGGTCTCGCCAATATGGGCGCCTACTGCGCCAGCAAGGACGTGGTGATCCGCCTGACCGAATCGATGTCCGCCGAACTGCGCGGCCAGGGCATTAACGTCAAC
The DNA here is from genome assembly GCA_036402315.1 of Pseudoduganella sp. Taxonomy (GTDB): domain Bacteria; phylum Pseudomonadota; class Gammaproteobacteria; order Burkholderiales; family Burkholderiaceae_D; genus Rugamonas. The sequence continues at coordinate 2,167 of DASWTB010000515.1, forward strand.
TGCGTACTGCCCGGTACCATCGACACACCGGACAATCGGGCCGCGATGCCGAACGCCGACCGCAGCAAATGGGTCTCGGCTGAGGCGCTGGCCGATGTCATCCTGTATTTGTGCAGCTCCGCAGCGCGCGCCATCCACGGCGCCGCAATCCCATGCACTTGATCAGTGGCACATGCCGTAGGCTTGCTTGTCTTCAAACCAGCGGTAGGTGAAGGTGCGGGAGACGTAGCGTTTCCCGCCGATGATGACATCGGGCGGGGTCAGATCAAAACGCTTTGGCATTTTCCCTTTGATGATCAGGCGGTAGCGGAACTGCGTGGCGTCGCTGGTGCCGACGGCAAACAGGGCCAGCGGCACGCCGTGGACGATTTCTACGATTTCAGGCTTTCCGTTGGTTGGCCGCTGATAGACGCTCAGCACTGTGGCGTTTTCAATCAAGGGACCCTTCGGTTCGGTCACCTGGAAATGAGCCGTGGCAAAGTGAATCTGGGTCGTGCGGGGCAGCATGTAATTGATCCCGATTTCCATGCCGCCTTCGGCCGGCTGTGGCAGGACCGTTGTGGCAGCCACGGTAATCCCACGCGGAAACTCGAATGTGTCGGCATCAACCGGAGTGCTGCAGTCGGGGGACGTGGCCTGGTATAGCGACGCAGGCGTATAGGTATCGCCGCAGCCGGCGAGGGCAAGCAACAGGGCGAGTGGCGCGGCTTTGCGCATGGTGTGAACCTCTTGTTTTTAGTCCCGACAGTTTACCCGACCGGCTAGCTGAGTGGTGCGCCGCCCGCCTCAACCCGGTGTTAGTCTTGAATTAAAAGTAGCGATGAGAGGCATTCATGATCCACCATCTGGGCATCGTCGTGTCGGACTTCGTGCGTAGCGCGGCGCTCTACGATGCCTGCCTGGCGCCCCTCGGGATTCGTCGCGCAGTGACCGACTTGGACTGGGCCATTTATGCCGCTGCTTCCGGCCATCCTTTTCTCTGGATTGGATCTGAGATACCGAGCTATTGGCAAAACGGGCACGAAGCTTCGCGCAGTCCCATCCATTTGGCATTTTCCGCGCCGGACCGGGATGCAGTGAACGCTTTTTACTACGCGGCGATTGACCTGGGAGCCGAGGACAACGGCCCGCCAGGTCCACGCGTCAGCGATGCAAACTTCTACAGCGCCTTCATTATTGACCTCGACGGAAATAACATCGAGGCCACCGTACAGGAAAACTAGCCCCGCTTTAGCCGGCTGCGCGCAGCGGCCGACTTCATCAACGATTTCCATTTCTGCCGTTCAGCGATCCGCTCCAGCGCGGTTTGCTGGTTGCGGCGTACTTCGCGTTGCAGCTTGTGGAAGTTATGCAGGCGGTCGGGGTCCACTCGGCCGAGGACTGCGCAGCCAGGTTCACACTCGTGCTTGCAATCGCGGAACTGGCATTCTGCCGCCAGTGATTCGATATCGTCGAAGGCGGACGCTAAGGATTCCGGGCTCAGGCTGCGCAAGCCTGGCGTATCGATGATGCAGGCGCCGGATGGGCATAAGTGCATCGAGCGTGCAGTTGTCGTGTGGCGGCCGCGATGGTCTGTGCGCCGTACTCCGCCGGTCTCCTGGGCTGATTTGGCCAGGGCATTGGTCAAAGTCGATTTGCCGGCGCCGGAAGATCCCAGCAGGCAGATGGTTTGCCCGGCGCCCAGCCAGGGCTTCAACTGCGCCACCGATTCCGGGTCGGTGCCGTTCACCAGCACAAACTGGGTGCGCGGTGGAAGGCGCTCAGCCAGCGCTGCCACCCGGCTGTCGGCGTCGGCACATTGGTCCGGCTTGCTGAGGACGATCAGCGGAGTGACTTCGGCAGCTGCAGCCAGCGCCAGGTAACGTTCGATGCGGCGCAAGTTGAAATCGCCATCCAGCCCCATGACGAGCAAGGCCGTATCAATATTGCTCGCGATGGGCGGCGAGTCGGCGCGGGTGAATTGATTCATTGGGGATAAACGATGATTTATCCACACCTCGTTGAGCGGATTGACCTCTGCAATCACCCAATCGCCGACGCAAAGGGGTGTTTCGGCGAGCAGGCGGGGCAGGGCGCGGGCATGCATTTCGGTGCTGCCGTCATGCAGCGTGATACGGTCGCGCTGGTATTCGGTGATACGGCACAGCTTGCCGGAGGGCGATTGGGCGCCGGCTTCGGCCAGGCGCGAAATGATGGTGTTGTTAAGTCCGATGTTGCGTAAAGCTTCGTAGTCGAAGTCGATCATGATGAGCGTTTTCCATGGGTGAACACGGCCAGCCACGCGCGGCGTGGCAAGCAGGAATAGTCTGGAAAAGTCGGCGCCCGGCCGGGCGCTCTAGCTCAAACGCTGAAGGTCAGGCAGCCGACAGGAGGGCAAGATCAAACGAACGCATGGCAAATCTCCTGTGGGTTGGTGGGAAAGCCGCCAGTGTCGCACCGGCGGCAGGGCAAGTCAATGCGGTGGCTCGCGGTCGACCGTACGGACTTCGGAGCACTCGGGCTGCAGTGCTTCTTCGATCACTTCCAGCGCCAAGTGGGGCTGGGCGGTGCCGCACATGAAGATGTCGGCGGCCGCGAAGCCATTCTCCGGCCAGGTGTGGATAGAAATATGGGACTCCGCCAGCAGCACCACACCAGTCACGCCGAGCCCGCTTCCGAAGCTGTGGAAGTGGCTGTGCAGCACCTGCGCGCCGGCCGCGGTTGCGGCACCGCGCAGAAGTTGCTCAATCTTTGTGCAATCCACCAGCAGTCCCGGCTCAATGCCGGACATGTCGGCCAGCAGGTGCGTACCGGAGGGTTGGTGAATGCTCACTTGTGGCCTCCGCCGCCACCGCCGCTGCCCCAGCTGCCGGAGCTGGAGGACCAGCTGCTGCCGTGGTAGCCGCCGCCGCTGCTTGAAGATGGGCCGGACACAAACCTGATCCAGCTGGTGCCGACACTGAACATGCTTACCACCAGGGCGTAGCCGATGAATTTATTCATTTTTTGTTTTGATCGTCGAGTGCGTCCAGCACCAGGGCTGGCAAGTAGAGCGCAAGGGCGGACATGATGGTGATGCCAATTGTCCCGCCGAAGTTAAACAGCAGCGGAATCGCATTCAGCGCCAGAATGCCGATGATCCAGTTCTTGGCCGAACGTGCGTAGCGGTCCTTGCTGAAGTCCTGCGTGTCGACAGCGGGGGCTTTTTCCTTGCCCTTGACCGCATCGCCGAACCAGGCCTTGAGCTGGTCCCAGGCAACCGGGGTGGAACGCGACCAGCCAAGTTCGGTGGTAGTCAGTTCGGCCGCCAGCGTTACCTGCTGGCGCTTGTATTCGTAGACGTGGGTATGGTCACCCACATGTACCCGCCAGTTGAAGGCGCCGGCCGCGTAAGTCACAACGGAGTTGTAGTCATACAGCTTGGCGTAATCGGCCTTCTCGAAAAGCACCGACTGGGAGTCCAGCACCGTTGCCTCCGGCCACTTGTCCATGACGTTGGCGCGTGACCAGCCGTCTTCGGTTTCGACCAGCCAGGTAAAGCCGTTCCGGCTGCCGTACAGCAGGTACTCGGTCCAGCCGCTGCCCTCATCGTCAGCACGGCGCATCACCCCGATGACGGTGAAGTCCTGGTTACCCAGCTTGCCGGTGGCGCCCAGCGGCAGCGTGAAATATTCCTTCTCATGCCGCTGGCCAATGGCGATGACTTCGGCCTTCGGGCTGGCGGCATCGATCTCGGTCTGGCAGGACTGGCAAACCAGGTTTGCGGTCAGGCCGGGCAGGTATTTGATCTGGCTGCCGCAGTTTGGGCAGTCCAGCGCATCGAGCTTGCCGCGGTAACGGCCGCTGGTGCGCTTGATTTCCTCCACATCGCGCAGCAACTGGGCCTGCAAGCCTTCCAGGGTGACGGAGACGCCGGTGTACATCTGCGGCAGGCCTTCGTCGGAATAGTCGAGGGTGATGAAATGGTTGTTGCGCCGGAAGTCGGCGACCTTGGCCTGCCAGCCATCCCCTACCTTGAAAGGCAATTCGCCTTGGCCGCCGATGCATTGCGCGGTCCGGACGTCGGCCGACATATAGCGCGCGCCAACCAGCTGGTAGGGCTTGCCGGGGAGGATGTCTTCGAAGGCCGGCAGTTGTGTATCGGGCTTGCGCAGCGTGGTCACGGTGTACTGGCCGGAAGCATCACCCAGCCAGCCGCTGGTGGCGTCATCAAAGACGATGAACCACTCGTTCCACATGCCAGCGTCATAACGCAGCTGGATGCGGCCGACCACATTGAAGTTGCGGCCGCCCAGCACGCCGCTGGTGCCGATCTGGATCGGGGAGTAATCCTCCAGCACAGAGGAAATCTTGCCCAGGTGTTTGACCGCGCCGGCTTCCTTCAGGACGCGTGTATTGCAGTACTCGCACACCGCCATGACGGAGGCGTGCGAGCGGAAGTTAACCTCTGCGCCGCAGCTAGGGCAGGAAACGGTTTGCATGCGGCCTGGCTTATCCGATCAGTTTCTTGAGCAGTTCAGCCTTGGTGGCGTCGTAATCGGCTGGCGAGATCAGGCCCTTGTCCAGCAGGGCTTTCAGCTTGCCGAGGCGGTCTTCGATCGATTCCTGCACTGGTGCGGCAGGGGCTGCCGGAGCTGCTGCCGCTGGAGCCGCCGTTGGTGCTGCACCAGGATTCAGCGCCTGGCCCATGGCCTGGCCCATCACCTGGCCGACAGTCAGGCCGGCGCCAAGTCCCGCGCCGATGCCTGCCAGCCCGCCTTCGTTGCCGGCTGCCAGCGGGATCGATTGCGCCACCTGGTACTTGGTGTAGCCGGCCATCTTGTCGGCGCTCATGCCGCCCTTCATGCCGGCGGAGATACGCTCGTCCAGGGCGGCCTGCAGTTCTTCCGGCAGGCTGACGCTGGCCACGTTGAATTCATCCAGGCCGATGCCGTAGCGCGCGAACGCGTCTGCCAGGCCGCCTTTGACTTCCTGCGCCATCAGGGCCTGGTTGGCCGCCATGTCAAGGAAGGCGATCTGCGATGCGCCCAGCGAATTGGCCATGGAGGCCAGCAGGATGCCGCGCAGCTGGTCTTCCACATCCTCGCGGGTGTAGACGTTGCGGGTGCCGCTCAATTCGGTGAAGAACTTGCGCGGATCGGTCACGCGATAGGAATACATGCCGAAGGCGCGCACGCGGATCATGTCGAAATCCTTATCGCGGATCGTGATCGGCTGCGGAGTGCCCCATTTGCGGCCGGTCTGCACGCGGGTGCTGAAGAAATAGACGTCCGACTTGAACGGGGAGTCGAACAGCTTGTCCCAGTTCTTCAGGTTGGTCAGCAGCGGCAGGGTTTGCGTGGTGAGCTTGTGGGTGCCGGGGCCGAACACGTCGGCGATCTGGCCTTCGTTGACGAATACTGCGATCTGCGATTCGCGCACGATCAGCACAGCGCCGTTCTGGATTTCAAAGTCCTGCATTGGGTAGCGCCAGGACAGGACGCCTTCCGTGTCTTCGTTCCACTGCAGTACGTCGATAAACTGCTTCTTGATAAAGCTGCCGATACCCATGATGTGACCTCTTAGGAAATGCAGGCGGCGTTGATGCCGCCGATGGAAAGCGAAATAGTGCCGAGCAGGCCGCCGAAGGCGCTGTTGTCGGCTTCGATCTGGTCTTGCGCCATTTTCAGGCAGCGCGTGGTGACCGCGTAGCCGAGTGCCTGCACGATCATCGCACCAAAGGCCCAGGCCAGGAACTGCTGCCAATTGTTGGTATGCAGGATGCTCGATGCGATGGTCATTGAAAAGCCGAGCATGGCGCCGCCCAGCGACAAGGCTGCGGCGTGGTTACCCTGCCGAATCAGTTTTACTTCGTCATATGGCGTCAACCATGTATAGGCTTTGAAGAAGACTACCAACAATACTGCGGCCAGTGCCAGGTGGACCAGATAATTTAGGATGGCGTTCACGTCGATCCCCGGTTAAAGTGACAAGCTTGTACCAAAGGAAACATATTAAAACAAAAGCATTCAAATGACCAAAAAGATTCTCATCGTTTCAGTTTTCGTCGTCGCTTCCTGCGGGCTTGCCTATGAATTAATCGCCGGTGCACTTTCCAGCTATCTGCTGGGTGATTCGGTGCTGCAGTTTTCCACCATTATCGGCTGCTATCTGTTCGCGATGGGCGTGGGAGCGCATTTTTCCAAGTACGTAAAGGACGAGGACGTGCTGGCGCGTTTCGTCGACATCGAACTGGCGGTGGGTTTGATTGGCGGCGTGTCGGCTGCCGTTCTGTTCATGACTTTTGCGTGGGCTTCCGCGCCGTTCCGCACTTTGCTGTACACGACGGTGTTCCTGGTGGGGGCCATGGTGGGCATGGAAATTCCGTTGGTAATGCGCGCCCTGAACTCGCGCCAGACGGAGTTCAGTGAGCTGGTCAGCCGGGTGCTGACCTTCGATTACCTGGGTGCGCTGGCAGTGTCGCTGCTGTTCCCGCTGGTGCTGGCTCCGCAGCTTGGCTTGGTGCGCACCGGTTTCCTGTTCGGGATGCTGAATATTGCGGTAGCCCTGTGGACAATTTACGTTTTTCGCACAGAGCTTGCGAACGTGACGGGCCGTTTGCTGCGCGCCAGCGCCGTGATGCTGGCGCTGGTGATTGGCTTCAGCGGCGCGGACCGCCTGACCGGCTGGGGAGAGCATGGACTGTTTGGCGATGAGATCGTGTATTCGACCAGCACGCCGTACCAGCGCCTGGTCATCACCAAATGGAAGGACGACCTGCGCCTGTACATCAACGGCAACCTGCAATTCTCGTCGCGCGATGAGTACCGCTATCACGAGGCTCTGGTGCACCCGGTGATGGGCGCGCTGCCCTGGGCCAAACGGGTGCTGATCCTGGGCGGCGGCGATGGGCTGGCGCTGCGCGAAGTCTTGCGTTATCCACAGGTGGAACACGTGACATTGGTGGACCTGGACCCTGCCATGACGGCGGCCTTCACCACCCGTGACGAGCTGGTGGCGCTGAACAAGGCCTCCTTCCGCGACAAGCGCGTGACGGTGGTGAATGCCGATGCGGCGATCTGGCTGCAGCAGAACCAGGACATGTTTGATGCGGCGATTGTCGATTTCCCCGATCCGTCCAGCTTCGCCCTGGGCAAACTGTATTCGGTGCCGTTCTATGGCGTTCTGAAAAAGCACATCGCGGCCAACGGCCTGGTGGTGGTGCAGGCGACTTCGCCGTTCTTTGCTCCGCATGCCTATTGGACTGTAGACGCTACGCTGCGCGACGTTGGGATGCGCACCTGGCCATACCACCTGTATGTGCCTTCGTTTGGCGAATGGGGCTTCATCATGGCTTCGCCCCAGCTTGATTACCGGCCGCCAGAGTCGTACAGCTTGCCGATGCGCTTCCTGAATGCGGAAACCACGCGGGCCATGTTCACCTTCCCGCCCGATATGAAACCCCTGCCGATGGCGCCGAACCGCCTCAACACCCAATCGCTGGTGCATGAATTCGAGCAGGACTGGCGCAGGGTGATTCGCTGATGCTGCGTCGTTCTTTCCTGGCCTGGGCTGCTGCCAGCGGTGCTACTGCCGCGGCCAGCGTGGCGGGTTACCTGCGCTGGCAGGAGATTACGCCGACTGTGAATGCGCCAGGTCGCGAGGAAGGGCACTTCCTGCGTGACGGCAAGGCTTTGCCTGCCCCTTCGCAGTCGCTGTCGACGGACGTGCTGATCCTCGGCTCCGGCGTCGCTGCACTGACTGCGGCCTGGCAGTTGCGCAAGCGTGGGCATGATGACTTCCTTATGCTCGACGGGCCGGAACCTTATGGCAATGCGGCCGGCGGGCGATTCGGCCCGCTTGGCTTCCCAACGGGAGCGCATTATCTGCCACTTCCGACGGAAGAATGCACTCATGTGCGAGAGTTGCTGGCAGATCTTGGCGTGATCCAGCGCGGCGCCGCCTTGCGCAAGCCTTATTACGATGAACGGCTCGTGCTGCATGCGCCGGAGGAGCGCTTGCTGTTCAACGGCGTCTGGCAGGAAGGTGTTCTGCCGCATGAGGGCGTGCCGGACGCCGAGCTGGCGGAGCATAAGCGCTTCTTTGCGCAGGTGGCGGCGCTGCGCGGTGCGGTAGGGGCGGATGGACGGCGCAGGTTTACTTTCCCCAGCGAGCATTCGTCGACGGATGCGGAGGCGGTGCAGCTCGATAGCATGAGCTTTGGCGCGTGGCTTGCTCAGCATGGCTATCGGGCGCCCTCGCTGCTTTGGTACATGGATTACTGCTGCCGCGACGATTATGGCGCGGGGGTTGATGCGGTGTCGGCCTGGGCGGGACTGCACTATTTCTGCGGGCGCGGCGGCGAGGCGGAGAATGCGGAGCAGGGTGCCTGGCTGACCTGGCCGGAGGGGCTGCAGGCGCTGGTGAGCGGAATGGAGCGGCTCGCGCGGCCAAAGCGGCTTGCGGGCAGTGCGGTGCGCGTGCGCGCGGTCGCGGGGCCTGGGGTGGAAGTGCTTTGCTTCGCACTGGAACGCGGGGTTCCCCGCACGTTCACGATTCACGCGCGGCGCGTCATCTCGGCAATGCCGCTCCATGTCGCGGCAAGGGTTGTGGAAAACATGCCTGATATCCACAAGCAGATTCACGCGCCATGGTTGGTGGCGAATTTCCTGATGAAGCGTTTTCCACAGGAGTTGCCGGAAGTTCCGCTGTCATGGGATAACGTGGTGCACGGGACCAAAGGCCTGGGCTACGTGGTTTCGACGCACCAGGACATTCGCGTGGCGCCTCCGGAAAAAACAGTCTTCACCAGCTATGTGGCGCTGGCCGACCGCGACCCGCGCGAAGCGCGCAAGTGGATGACGGCGGCGAGCGGCGGAGAATTGCTGGCGCTGGCGAGCATCGACCTGAAGGCGGCTTATGGTGCGCAGTTCGAGCGTTGCGTGGAGCGTGTGGACATCACCTTGCGCGGTCATGCAATGGCGGTCCCGGTGCCGGGATTCCGCAGCGATGCCGGCCTGAAGGCGCTGCGCGAGATGGATGGGCCGGTGTTGTTTGCGCATTCGGACTTGAGCGGCTTCTCGGTGTTTGAGGAGGCTTCCTGGTGGGGATACCGCGCAGCACAGCGGGCACTGCGCGGTTAGCTGGCTGCTTAGACAGCCGGAGGCAAGGTGTTGGAATAAACCGAGACGCCATCGAGGTCCCTGAGGTCGATGGTGAACGCCTTCGTCTGTGGGTCGATGTTCACTTCGCCGAAGAACTGGAAGCCGGCGAAGGGCGACAGATTCACCTGCCCGGCGGGCGGGGCTTTCTGGAACTTGACCTGCGGGCCGAAGGTTGCGTCCAGGGCGTTCGGGCCGAACGTGCCGGCGTTCAGCGGGCCTGCCACGAATTCCCAGAAGAGGGAGAAGTCGGTGAACTGGGCCTGTGCCGGATCGTAGTAATGTGCGGCGCAGTAGTGAACGTCGGCGGTTATCCACACCACATTCTTGATCGGCTTGATGTCGCGCAGCAGGCCTGCCATTTCAAGTTCGCGGCCCAAAGGCACTCCATCGTTCCCGTTGGCGATGGCTTCCCAGCGTGGGGTGCCGCTGGCGTCCTTGCCATCGGGTACCCACAGCCCGATCGGCATGTCCGCTGCGATCACTTTCCAGGTCGCCGTCGATTGCGAGAGGGAGTCCTTGAGCCATTTGACTTGTGCCGTACCGAGGAAGGCGCTTGCATCGCTTTCGACGGTTTGCAGGTTGCTGCTGTTTGGGCCGCGATACGAACGCATGTCGAGGACGAATACATCGAGCAGTGGGCCGTAGGGAATCCGGCGATATACGCGCTGCGATTCTGGCTGGTCGCCCCAGCGCATGGGGGCGTACTCCAGGAAGGCCTGCTTGCCGCGCGCGATCAGCGTCTGGATGTTCTTTTCAGTGTAGCGGGTGTCGCCGCTCAGGTCTTTCGATGCCGACCAGTTGTTGGTGACCTCGTGGTCGTCCCACTGCCAGATCTGCGGTACTTCGGCGTTGAAGCGGCGGATATTCTCGTCCATCATGTTGTAACGGTAGCGGCCGCGGAACTCGTTGAGCGTTTCTGCCACTTTTGAGACTTCCGGGATGACGAGGTTTTTCCAGATACGGCCGTTTTCGGCCTTCACCTCGGCGCTGATCGGACCGTCGGCGTAAATGTTGTCGCCGCTGTGGATAAAGAAGTCCGGCTGGCGCTTGCGCATCGCTTCGTAGATTTTCATGCCGCCAAACTCGGGGTTGATGCCCCAGCCCTGGCCTGCAGTATCGCCGCTCCAGACGAAACGAACTGGACGCTTGCCGTCCGGCGATGGCATTGTGCGGAAGCTTCCGGTTACGAGTTCGCTGCCGATTTTCAGGTCGGTCGCACTGTCGTAGGAGACGCGCAGGAATATCTTTTCCCCGGATGGCAGGCCGGTCAACTCGATCCGGCTGGTGAAATCGCTTGCTTCCGTCGCCGTCGGGCCTATGACATGGCGTGGATTGCGGAAGCTGTCGGTGGTGTCGAATTCCACGCGCATGCGGGCAGGGCGGTCCGAGCGTGACCAAACCACTGCACGGCCATCGGCGATGTCGCCGATCTGGAATCCATAAGGGAGTTTGGGGCGTTCCGATTCAGCGGCAATGATGGTTGGGGCGTCGGTGCTGCTTCCGGAGCCGCAGCCAGCCAGGCCGAATGCTGCCGTGCCTACTGTGAATGCCCCTGTGTGGGTAAGGAAGCGTCTGCGGGTATAGCCAGGATTCGTCATATTGGACCTTCATTGATGTTGGACGGTACATCAATGTATTGTCGGAATATGACGGGCAATTGACGAAGGCCCCTTCGTGATCGAAGAGGCCTTTCGGGGGAGGAGCGGGATTACTTGGCTGCTGGAGCCGCAGCCGGTGCCGGAGCGGCCGCCGGTGCTGGCGTCGCGGCTGCTGCCGGTGCTGGGGCAGGGCTAGCCTTCACTTCGGACTTGGTCTCAGCTGGCTTTTCAGCCTTCTTATGAGTGCCCTTGTGAGCGGTCTTCTTTTCGACTTTTGCGTCGGTCTTGGCTTCCACCTTTGCTTCCACCTTTGAGTCTGCCTTGGCTTCAGCTTTGGCGCTGGTGGCTGCAACGGCGGCCGCTGGAGCAACTGCGGGTGCCGGGGTGGCTGGAGCGGCTGGAGTGGTGGCGAAAGCAGCGGTAGCGAACAGGCCGGCGATCAGGGTAACGATGGTCTTTTTCATGGTGTATGTCCTTTTAGTCGAATTGGGGGCTGTGCAATTGGTGAAGATTACTTGGCTGCTGGAGCTGCGGCCGGGGCTGGGGCTGCAGCCGGTGCAGGCGCCGCGGCCGTGGTCGCAGCCGGGCTCGCCTTCACTTCAGACTTGGTTTCAACAGGCTTTTCTGCCTTCTTGTGTGCTACTTTGTGCACGGATTTCTTTTCGACTTTAGCTTCGGTCTTTGCTTCGGCTTTGGCTTCTACCTTGGCTTCAGCTGCAGGCGCTGGAGTGGCCGGAGCAACTGGAGTGGTAGCGAAAGCAGCGGAAGCAAACAGGCCGGCGATCAGGGTAGCGATAATCTTTTTCATGGTGTGTGTCCTTTGAATGAGTAGTCTTTAATCTGGCTGGCGAGGATTACTTGGCTGCTGGAGCTGCTGCTGGTGCAGGCGCGGCAGCAGTCGTGGTGCCCGCCTTCACTTCGGCTTTGGTCTCAACTGGCTTTTCAGCCTTCTTGTGCATGCCTTTGTGTTCGATTTTCTTCTCGACTTTCGCGTCGGCCTTGGCTTCAACCTTCGCTTCTACCTTGGCTTCAGCCTTGGCGCTGGTTGCTGCAACGGCTGCCGCAGGAGCTGGAGTGGCTGGGGTGGCTGGAGTGGTGGCGAAAGCAGCGGTAGCAAACAGGCCGGTGATCAGGGTAGCGATGGTCTTTTTCATGGTGCGTGTCCTTTGGAAGAATTTCGTATAAATCGTTTAGCTAATTATTTGATTACTTCTTTTCAGCGGCAGGCTTCTGAACTTCCTGCTTCACTTCCTGTTTGACTTCGGCTTTGACTTCAGCCTTCACTTCAGCCTTTACTTCCGGGACCGCTGGGGTAGCTGGGGCAGGAGTTTGTTGTGCGAATGCGGCGCTTGCGAACAGACCGGCGATCATGGTTGCGATGACTTTTTTCATTTTTAAATCCTCACTATTAGTTGATCTTGTGTAGCGCACTGTTTCCTGTGTCACTGAGCTGAAAACGGGCTCACTCAGCAGTGTGTTGACGGTCATTACAAACCCTTACATTTGTCGCAGATTTACAAAACTTTACGCAGGACTCATCGAAGCGACATGCGCGCTCCCTAAAGTGGCCCTACCCACTAACCTTCAAGAGGAGATGTCATGAACAAGAAGTCCTGGATCGCAATTGCCGCCGTTGTCGCAGCCCTGGGTGGTACCGCTGCCTATGCAGGCGGCAACCATGGGAGCGGCCATGGCCACGGCCACAGCCACAGCCCGTGGAAGATGGACGCCGCGCAGGCGGACAAACACATCGAAACGATGGTGGCGCATATCCTGCCCGATGCGACTGAAGCCCAGAAATCGCGCCTGAAGGAAATCGCCAAGGCCTGCTTCAATGACGTGAAGCCGATCCACCAGCAACTGCAGGAGGGCCACCAAGCGATGTCGCGCCAGCTTGCCCAGCCGGCGATCGACCGCGCCGCGCTGGAAACCCTGCGCGCAGACCATGTGATGAAAATGGACCTGATGTCGCGCCGCGTGCTGGCGGCTGCAATGGATGCCGCCGAGGTCCTCACGCCGGAACAGCGTACCAAGTTCAATGGCGCCTTGCACATGATGGCGACGAGCCACATGGGGAGTCATTAAGATATAGTTTCAACCATGTCCCAACCCCTTGTCCTCATCATCGACGACGACCAGCGCCTGACGGCCATGGTTGAAACCTACCTGGCCCAGAATGGCCTGCGCATGGAGCACGCCGAGACCGCGCAGGCGGGGCTGGACCGGCTGGCGCAGGCCGCGCCGGGCAGCTTCTCGGCCCTGATCCTGGACCTGATGCTGCCCGACGTCGATGGTCTCGAGGTTTGCCGCCGCCTGCGCGGTATGCCGCAACCGTTGCGCAGCCTTCCGGTACTTATGCTGACGGCCAAGGGGGACCCGCTGGACCGTGTGATTGGCCTGGAGCTGGGCGCCGACGACTATTTGCCCAAGCCGTTCGAGCCGCGCGAACTGTTGGCCCGGCTCCGGGCCCTGCTGCGGCGGCCCACGCTGGCTGATTCAGGTGACGCGGCCGCGCAGGCGGCCGTCGAACTGCCCCTGCGTTTCGGGCGTCTCGAAATCGATCCCGGCTCGCGCATCGTGCGTGTCGATGGCGCCGAGCGGCCGTTGACTGCCTATCAGTTCGACCTGCTGATGGCCTTCGCCCAGCGTGCCGGTCGCGTGCTATCGCGCGAACAGTTGATCGACGCACTCAAGGGCGGTGCACTGGAGCCATTCGACCGCTCCATCGACGTGCACGTGGGCCGGGTACGCGCAGCTATTGAAGACGATCCCAAGGCGCCGCGCCGCATCATCACCGTGCGCGGCGCCGGCTACGTGTTTGCAAAGGTTCAGGATGCGTAACTTCGGCTCGCGCATGTATGTGCGCATCTATGCGACGCTGCTGGCCTGCATCGTGCTGGCGGTCCTGCTGTTCGGGTATATCCATTTCTGGTTCGCGCCACCGCGCCATATGCCGCGCAACGCGACCATGGCGGTAACGGTGCTGCTGGTGATCATCGCGCTGATGATTGCGGCGGGAGCCTACCCTGTGGTGCGCCGCATCACACGCAGGCTCGAACAGCTTCAGGCTAGCGTGCAAGCCTGGGGGCGGGGCGAACTGGGCGTGCGCGTAGAGGTGAGAGGGGCGGACGAGGTTGCGCAGCTGGCCGCCAGTTTCAATGACTCGGCGGCTCGGATCGAGGCGCTGGTGGGGGCGCAGAAGTCCCTGCTGGCCAATGCATCGCATGAGCTGCGGTCTCCGCTCGCACGCATCCGCATGGCGGTCGAACTGCTGCAGGATTCGGCCAGCCCGGCGATACGCCAGGAACTGGGGCGCAATATATCGGAGCTCGACCAACTGATCGACGAAGTCTTGCTGGCTAGCCGGCTGGATGCGGTGCCGCAGCATGGCGCCGCGCAGGATGAGGTGGATTTCACCGGCATCGTCGCTGAGGAATGCGCGCGCGTTGGCGCTGCGCTTGATGGCGTGGCCGGCACCTTGCGTGGCGACGCAACGCTATTGCGCCGGATGGTGCGCAACCTGCTGGAAAACGCGCGGCGCTATGGCGGTGACGCCGAAGTGAACGTGATGCTGGCCAGCGCCGCTGGCGGAACCATGCTCGATATCTGCGACCGGGGACCCGGTGTGCCGGCCGCCGAGCGGGAGCGGATCTTCGAGCCGTTCTACCGGCTGCCCGGCGCGTCGGAAAAGGCTGGCAGCGTTGGCTTGGGCTTGTCCCTCGTGCGGCAGATCGCCCGCCGCCATGGCGGCGAAGTCGAATGCCAGCCGAATGGCGAGCATGGCGCTTGCTTCCGGGTTACGCTCCCGTCAGGCGGTCAGCCATCCGTTTGATGGCGCGCAGCTGGCGCCCGCCTTTCACCGAGTAGTCCGGATCGTCGTAGCCCCACCAGTCCCAGCATGCTTTCGGGTTCGGCATCGGGGTGATCGCCGCTGTTTGCGGGTAAAGCACGACGATGCGGTTGGTGTCGGCCCAGGCGTTGTAGCCGGCGTGGCGTGCGTAGGTGTCCTTGAGGGTGCCGATGTCCTGCATGCAGCCGTGCAAGGCGATGTGCAGTTTGCAGCCCGCGGCGCCGGCTTCGCAGCCCGGTGGAATGTAGACATAGCCAGTATTGGCCATACCGTGCGTGGTCGGCGATGGCAGAAACTCGGACTGGTCGAACTCCTGCAGCTTGCCTGCCGGCGCGGCATTGTCGCCGCGCGCTTTCAGCGAGCCGTAAATCCACTGCAGCAGGTTGCCTGCCGCATCGAAGCCGCAGTTGTTGATGAATGGCGGCGCCAGGGCATCGCATTTGTTGCCAAAGCTGTCGGTCGGCATGGCGTGGCCGGCGGCCAGGTCGTTCTTGTATTGGATTTGGGCGGCGGGGATGAAGGCTGCGTAGTATTTCGCCAGGTCGGCCATCGAGGCCGGCGGCACCAGTTTGTCCAGGGTGCCGGAGAACATCCACACGCGGTGCGTGGCCAGCTTTGCCACCGAGTCGACCTGGCCTGCTTCGGCGCGCTTGCGCGTCATGGCCGCCAGTTCGGCCACGTCGGCGCCTTTGCAGCTGCCGATGGCATTCATCATGCTGCCTTGCGCGCAGTAATAGCTGCCGCCTGCGATGATACCCGCGCCAACCACGCTGCCGGAGTAGGCGACCTGGTATTGCACAGCCATGAATGCGCCGGACGACAGGCCGGAAATCGATACCTGCTGCGTCTTCATGGCCGGCAGCGGCGCCGGCGCTGCTGCGGCCGATGTGGCAGCCGCCAGGGCCAGCGTGTAGCCGGCAATTGTCATACAATCGGAAATTCGAACGTACCGGAAGAGACTACCCATGCCATCTATCCTCACCAAGTTTGCTGCGCTGTCCGCGCTGAGCCTGAGCGCCGCTGCTGCCTTCGCACAGGCACCTGCCGCGCAACCTGCAACTGCGGCCGCCGCCAATGCGCCGGCTGCGAGCTGCCCCGCCATCCTGAAACAGTCCTTCAATCGCCTGCAGGACGACGCGCCGCAGGACCTGTGCCAGTACGCCGGCAAGGTAATCCTGGTCGTCAACACGGCCAGCTATTGCGGCTATACCCCGCAGTACAAAGGACTGGAAGAAGTGTATGCGAAATACTCGGGAAAAGGTCTGGTCGTGCTGGGCTTCCCTTCGAATGATTTCGGCAAGCAGGAGCCGGGCAGCAGCAAGGAGATTGCTGACCTCTGTTACAACACTTATGGCGTGAAGTTCCCGATGTTTGCCAAGTCCGTGGTGTCGGGCGACGCGCCGAATCCGTTCTATGCGAAGCTGATCAAGGCGACCGGCAAGGCCCCGGCCTGGAACTTCCATAAATACCTGATCGACCGCAAGGGCAATGTGGTCGAGAGCTTCCCGAGCAAGGTGAAACCAGACGACAAGGCCCTGGTCGAAGCGCTCGAGAAAGCTCTCGCAGGCTGATCAGGCGGCGGCCGCTACCGGCGAAGTGGCGAGGGCGAAGCCTTCGTCCAGCCAGCCGGTGATCCCGCCGGTCATGATTTTCACCGGCCGGCCCAGCTTCGCCAAGCGGATCGCGGCGCGTGCTGCGCCGTTGCAGTGCGGCCCGGCGCAGTAGGTCACGAAGACAGTCTCCGCCGGGTACTCGGCCAGCTTTGAGCCGATGATCTTGCGGTGCGCCAGGTCCACCGCTCCCGGCACATGGCCGGCCGTATACTTTTCCGTTCCCCGCACGTCGAGCAGCACGAAATCCTGCTGCGCGGTGCCCATCACGCTGTGGACATCCCAGCAATCCGTTTCAAAACGCAGCGAATCTTCGAAGTGAGCGAGGGCCTCGGCGCTTGGAGCGGGGGCGACTTCGGTGACGATGAATGGCATCTGGTTTCTCCTGTGGCGTTGAAAGTGACTCCATTGTCGGTTCCCGGCGTCGCCCGCGGCAGTGGCGCGAATGCCATAATGCGTTAAGATTGCGCCATGAGCGCGAAAAAACACCTGGTCGTGGCGCTGGCCTACGACGGACTGTGCACCTTCGAATTCGGCTGCACGGTCGAACTGTTTGCCCTGGATCGCCCCGAGCTGGGCGTGGACTGGTACGACTTTGCCGTTTGCGCCATCGAGCCGGGCCCGATCCGCGCGGCTGGCGGGATTATGGTGCAGGCGCCTTACGATCCTTCCTTGCTGGAGCGCGCCGACACCATCGTGATCCCCGGCTGGCGCGACGCCGACGAAGAGCCGCCGGAAGCACTGCTGGCGCAGATCCGCGCTGCCCACGCGCGAGGCGCCCGCCTGTGCACCATCTGTTCCGGCGTATTCATACTGGCTGCGGCGGGAGTGCTCGATGGCCACCGCGCCACTACGCACTGGCGCTACGTCGAACGGCTGGAGCGCCGCTATCCGCGCGTGCGCGTGCTGGCGGACGACCTGTATGTCGACGAAGGGCAGATCATCACCTCGGCCGGTTCGGCAGCGGGACTGGACATGCTGCTGCACCTGGTGCGCCGCGATTACGGCGCGCGGGTCGGCAATATGGTGGCGCAGCGGCTGGTAGTAGCGCCGCATCGCGAAGGCGGACAGGCGCAGTTCCTGCCGCGTCCCATGGCGCACGATGAGCAGGGCAGGCTCTCGCGCCTGATGGACTGGCTGCGCAGCCACCCGGCCGAGCCGCACACCGTGGCCAGCATGGCCGAGCGCGCGGCCATGAGCGCGCGCACGCTACAGCGCCAGTTCCAGGACGCTACCGGCATGGGGCCGGTTGAATGGCTGGCGCGCGAGCGCGTCGCGATCGCGAAGGATTTGCTCGAATCGCCGGATATCGCGCTGGCCCAGGTAGCTGAGCGGGCGGGTTTTGGTTCGGAAGAGTCGCTGCGCCACCATTTCCGGCGCATCGCCGCCACTACGCCGGGCGCTTATCGTCGCGCTTTCCTTGTCACCGCCAATCGTGCGGCATAAGCTGAGGGGTCACTTCACAAGGAGATTCAAATGGCTTATGTCGATGGATTTATTGTGCCGGTTCCCAGCAAGAAC
>DASWTB010000516.1:0-3153 GCA_036402315.1 Pseudoduganella sp.
AAGCCGGCTAGCGCCGGCTTTTTATCTTAAAGGCTTGCGCCTTATTTCAATTGCTCTTGCAGCAGGGTCAGGATCTTCTGGCCAACCGGGGATACTTCCGGCTTATTCTGGTTATTCCACACCGAAACCTGGGTGGTATTCACCGAATCCGAGCGGACCGAGATTCGGTAGCGCTGCGCTTCCTTCTCTTTATCCGATGCGCCAAAGCTGAACAGCTTGCTGAACCAGCCGCGGGTATCGGTGGCGTCGTTCACGAAGCGTACGAAGTAGATGCCCTGCACACGGTCACGGTCTTCCACGGTGAAACCGGCACGGTCCAGTGCCAGGCCCACGCGGCGCCAGGTGCGCTCGAAGCCTTCGTCGGTCTTGATGAAGGCGTCGGCGCCCTCGCCTACCAGGACAGCGTGCTGCGGCTGCACGGCCGCATTGTCAACGGCGGTGCGTGCTGTCGCCTCGTCGGCAGTGCCGCCCAGCTTGGTCATCAGCTTGGCCAGGAAGATTGCCTCCAGGTTCGGATCGCTATTGCGGTTGGTCCACATGGTCGACTCGTTCTGGGCGCCAGTCACCACTTCCTTGGTGCCACGGTGGCTGATGTAGATTTCGGTGCCGCCGGCAGGATTGCGCTCCAGGCGGGTGCGGTACTTGTCGCGCTCGCCGCTCGAGTACAGGCCGTCGAACACCTTGCCGATCGTGTTGCGGATGAAGTCCTGCGGGATCTTGGCGCGGTTTTCATTCCACTCGGTTTCCATCACGCCGGCAGTGGTGTCATCCACCGCCAGGGTAAAGCCCGACTCTTCCCAGAACGTTTTCAGCTGCGGCCACAAGGCTTCCGGGGTCTGCTGCACCACCAGCCAGCGCTGGTTGCCGGAGCGCTCGACGCGCACGGCGCTATTGCCGGTGCTCGCCACTTCGTTGCTGCTCACCTGGGCTGCCCCGGGAGTGTTGCCGCGCGCAGCCTGGTAGCCGGAGGCAGTCGCCACGCCGCGGTCATTGCTTGGCAGCGAGTAGCGGTTGTCCTTCGACAGCTGGGTCAGGTCCGGCGGCACGTCCAGCGTGCTGGCCTTCTTGGCCGATTTGTAATCTACCTTGGTTTCGCCTACTACGGACTGCACCATGCCGCAACCGGTCAGGCTCAGCATCAGGGCGCCAACGACGAGCCCGCGCTGCGGGGTCTGGGAAACGATCTTGCGAATAGTCATGTGAAAAAGAAGATTAGTTCAGCACACCGGATTCACGCAGGGCAGCGCGGACGGTCTCATGATACTGCTCTGCCAGCGGCACCAGCGGCAGGCGGATACCCTTCGGCATCTTGCCCATTTCCGCCAGCGCCCACTTGACCGGCACCGGGTTCGGTTCGATGAACAGGTGCTGGTGCAGCGGCAGCAGTTGGTTGTTGATGGCAGTTGCCTTGGCGGCATCGCCCGCCATCGCGGCTTCGCACAATTCGTGCATTTGACGCGGCGCCACGTTGGCGGTCACCGAGATATTGCCCTTGCCGCCGGCCATCATCAGGGCAATGGCCGTCGGATCGTCGCCGGAGTAGACGGCGAAATCGGCTGGCGCGCGGCGCAGCAGGTCGTAGCCGCGGGCAATATTGCCGGTCGCGTCCTTGACGCCGATGATGTTCTTGATCTGGGCCAGGCGCAGAATGGTGTCGTTGCTCATGTCGGCAACGGTGCGGCCCGGCACGTTGTACAGGATGATCGGCAGGTCGACCGCTTCGGCGATGGCCTTGAAGTGCTGGTACATGCCTTCCTGGGTTGGGCGGTTGTAGTAAGGAACCACTTGCAGCGAAGCGTCGGCGCCGGCGTTCTTGGCGAAACGGGTCAGCTCGATGGCTTCCGCGGTGGAGTTGCCGCCGGAACCTGCGATCACTGGAATGCGGCCGGCAACGCGGTCCACGGCAGCTTTGATCAGCTCGCAATGCTCGGCCACGCTGACAGTGGCGGATTCGCCGGTGGTGCCGACGATGACGATGGCGTCCGTGCCTTCGGCAATATGCCAGTCGATCAGCGCATTCAGGCCTGGGTAATCCAGGCTGCCGTCTGCGTGCATCGGGGTTACGATTGCTACAATGCTACCCTTAATCATAGGAAACCAATTGCAATAAGAATTAAAACGACGATTGTAGAGCATACCCTGCACCCGTGGTGCATTTTGGTCGCTCAAAATGACGGCAACAGCGCCGCCTCCCTTGGAAACTCCCCTCTCACGGCGCAAATCCGCTGCACCATGGCCGGTTTCGGTGTATTAACGACGCCATCTTCGAATGCGATGACACGCAAACCATGCATTCTAGCCAATTCCAATAATTCTCCCGGCTGTAACAAAAAGGCCGGATTGGATGGTTTGCCAAAGGCGGCATTGCCATCGGCGAAGGTTTCGTAAATCAGCACGCCATTCGGCGCCAAGCTGCCCAGCATATCGCCCAGCAGCGGGCGGTGCAGGTAGTTGGTGACGACAATGCCGGCAAAGCGCGCCGGACCGAACGGCCAGCAGGCCCCCTCTTCCTCCAGGTCGATCTGGCTGGTGACGATGCCGTCGCCAGCCGCTGCCGCCAGCGCCTCGGCATCGCGGTCCACCGCCACCACGGCATGGCCCAGCGCGGCCAGGTGGCGCGAATGACGGCCGCGGCCGCACGCCAGGTCCAATACCTCACCGTTCGGCACCAGGCAGGCGAAACGTTCCACCCAGGCCGAAGGCGGAGTCAAAACATCAGCCATAACTCAATCCCATTGCTTCGCGCACATCGCGCATGGTTTCCTGCGCCAGCTTGCGCGCTGCTTCATTACCGTCGGCCACGATGGCGCGCACCAGGGACGGGTCGTCCAGGTATGGCTGCGCGCGCTCGTGCATCGGTTCCTGCTCCTTGACGATGGCGTCGATCACCGGCTGCTTGCATTCGATGCAGCCGATGCCGGCCGATTTGCAGCCCTTCTGCACCCACTCCTGGGTCGGGCCGTCGGAATACACCACGTGGAATTGCCATACCGGACAGCGTTCCGGCTCGCCAGCGTCGCTGCGGCGCACGCGCGCCGGGTCGGTCGGCATGATGCGGATCTTCTTGGTGACCGATTCCTTGTCTTCGCGCAGGGCAATCGCGTTGCCATAACTCTTGGACATCTTGCGGCCGTCCAGGCCTGGCAGGCGCGA
>DASWTB010000517.1:0-14262 GCA_036402315.1 Pseudoduganella sp.
CAAGTCCCGCGCCCAGCACAGGCGGCCTTACTTGCGCTACCGGGGACGCAAGGCGCTGGGTTGGGTGCCACTGAAGGGACGCGACCTGCACCGCGAAGGTAATGCCTTCCGCTTTGCGGGTAACACATTCCGCGTGTTTTACTCGCGCCCACTGCCCGAAGGAAAAATCAAGGATGGCACGTGCTTTGCACAAGACTGCCGGGGCAATTGGTTCCTCAATATCGCCATCGAAGTTGCCGAGCCATCGGTGCGTGAGTTCGACCTCGGCGTCGGCATCGATCTGGGCCTGAAGGAATTTGCAGTTCTGTCGAATGCCAAGCGGATTCCGGCGCCGGGTTACTACCGAAAGGCCGAAGCAGCGCTCGCGTTGGCGCAGCGCGCGCATAAGCGGCGCAGGGTTAAAGCGATTCAGGCGCACACGGCGCGCTGCCGGCAGGACTTTCTGCATAAGCGGTCGGCCGAGATTGCTCGCGCCTTTGATCATATTGCTGTTGGCAATGTCAATGCCAGCGGACTTGCCCAGACCAGCCTGGCAAAGTCCGTACTTGATGCGGGCTGGTCGTCCTTCCGCAGAATGCTGGCGTACAAGGCCGTGAGGCATGGCGCGCGGTATGTGGAAGTGGACGAACGCTTTACCACCCAGACCTGCTCGAATTGTGGCGCACTGCCCGACTCGAGGCCGAGAGGTATCGCAGGCCTTGGAATAAGAGAATGGGCGTGTAGCGATTGCGGTACGGTACATGATCGTGATCTCAATGCTGCATTAAACATTCTCCGTCGCGGACGTGCGACGCTGGCCGCAGGAATCCCCGTTCTTTAGGGCGGGGAGGACGTCAAGGCTTGGAAACGAACAGTCCGAATTCACCGAGACCGGTGGAGGTGGTGTCGCCATTATTGGCGGTGATGTTGAGCCGGTAGTAGCGATAGGCGCCAGGTCGCGGGACCGGGTAATTCTTCAGTGTGTAGGGCCAGGTGGACACCTGGTTGTTTTGTGCGTCAAGTGTTTGCCAGGTCACGCCATCGTTGGAGCCCAGGAGCTGCCAGTCTTTCGGATCGCGCGCAACCGCGTTGTTGGAACTGATGACGGAGTAGCGTTGGACTGTCTCCGTGTGCCCGAGGTCGTACTGCAGCCAGCCCGTCACGCCATTGGAGAACCATTGCGTCGCCGAGTTGCGGTCAAAAGCGCGCCTGGCGTTGCCCGCGTTGTTCGCGCTGTCGCTGGCGGTGCCGCCGGTGGCGACATTGGTCATCGGGTGTTCCGGTTTTGCGGAGTCCTCCGGAGAATTGGCGCTGGTGCCGGCGGAGTTTGCCGCCGTGACGGTGTAGTAGTAGGTTACGCCGTTGTGCACCGACTTATCGGTGTAGCTGCCGCCTTTGACATCCGTTGCGATGGTCGTGTAAGGGCCGCCGCTGGCTGTGGCGCGCTTCACGATGTAGCGCGTGGCGCCGAATGAGCGCTGCCACCGCAACGGAACGGCGCCATCGCCCGGCGCGGCAAGCAGTGCGGCCGGCGCTGCCGGGATCAAGGCCGGCGCATTGCCGTCTCCTCCAGTGATCTGCACGTTGCTGAAGACTGAGCGGTTCGGCGTGCCGTTGGCGGTCGAAGAGACCACCAGGCCAGCATAGATCGTGTCCGGAAGGGGGCCGTCGATGCGGCCGACGTCTGTTGCAGCCCAGTTGGTGCCATCGGGCGACAGGTAGCCTGTGATGACGTTGCCGATGCGCTCGAGCTTCAGCCAATACGAGGCCGTGGTGTTTGCAATGGGAAGGACTTTGTTTGCGTAGTAGCTGCCGCCGTATACCGTGAGATTCCGCATATTCTGTTCGGCCTCGCCGCGATTGGCGACGGCCATCCAGGCACGCGGGGCGCCTTGGTCAAGGCTGGTGCGTATCATCACGCCCGCCTTGGCAGACGGGCCGGTGTCCCCGACCGATTCAACCTTGGCGATGATGGCACCATCGCCGACCAGGGCCTTGTAGGCGAAGTGGCAGCTGTCGTTAGTGCCCCAGATCTCGCTTCCGGCGCCCGTCACGGTCCATTTGCCCGCGGCATAACTGGTTGTGCCGGTTGGGCTGGCGCCGCCGATATCGATGCCGCTCAGGCCCAGTGTGAGCGCAGTCGTCGATGGCAGGGGGAGCTGCGGTGCAGGCACAGCAATGGAGGCATCCGCTTCCTTCAAGAACATGAAGCTGTAGGCGTCCACCGGCATCCACAGACGCCGTTGTGCGATGAACGGCGCCTGCATGCCTTTGCGGATGGCATAGGCGGAATAGATCTGATTGAGCATGATGTTCCCGCCGCCGCCGCCGCCCCATCCGCGGTTGGTCATGTCAGTGATGTAATAGGCATCGGTGGTGCCGAACGGGAGTGCAGGGGTCGGCACGAGTTCGTTCACCCGCGCGAAGTATTCACCAGACGCCAGGAGGCGGTCGTCCAGATCGGAATAGATGTCAATGCCTTGCTTCCACAGCGCCTCGGCAAGCATGGTCAGCGATTTGAGCTGGCCATGGAAATGGCCCTGATCGCGCAGGGAGTCGCCGAGCATGCCGAGATCGTTGGAATTGCGCAGCCCGATGTGGGCCAGCGTGCGCACCTGGGAAACAACCTTGTCCAGCGCCGCCGCATCGTCGTTGAAGATTTGCATCAAACCAAGGGCAACCAGGGCCAGCGCTCCCTTGTTGGCGGCGCCGAACTGATGTTCGCCATAGGGGTTCGATGCCGGTATCAGGACATTCTTGAAGTACTTCTTCACTGTGGCCGTGTCGGCTTCCGTCCAGCCCGGCCATGTGCCGCGCAGGATGTCGGCGCCGCCCACGAACATGTAAGCATAGTCGCCCAGGTCGAGCATCGACTCGCGGCCGGAAAACTCAACATGGGTTGTGGCCCACGCCATGAGGATGTGGTGTGCCTTCTTTGCGTATTCCTGGTTGCCGGTGAAGTGCCACATGCGCGAGAGATTCCAGACCGCGATCATGTCGCTGCGCCATGCCCCGAGATTCTCGTCGGGGGCCCGGCTTACTTTCGCATAGGGCCCGGCCATGACGAAAGTCAGCCTGGAGTGGCCATCGTTTACCAGGTTATCGTAGGCGGACTTCCATGGTTGCCGGCCCTGGTCGACATAGGCCTTGAGCGTGTCAAGGTCCGAACGGGTGAGCGGGATGCCTGGGTGGGTGAAAACGCGAACCGCGCTGCCGCCAGTGCCAGGCGTACTGACAGTGCCGGGTGTGGTGTCAGTGCCAGGCGTACCGACAGTGCCGGGTGTGGTGTCAGTTCCAGGCGTGCCGCCAGTGCCGGGTGTGGTGTCAGGGCCGGTCGGGCCGCCAGTCCC
The DNA here is from genome assembly GCA_036402315.1 of Pseudoduganella sp. Lineage (GTDB taxonomy): Bacteria > Pseudomonadota > Gammaproteobacteria > Burkholderiales > Burkholderiaceae_D > Rugamonas. The sequence continues at coordinate 3,330 of DASWTB010000517.1, forward strand.
GTTTGAAGTCGGTGTATTGTTGGCGTTGTTTGGTATAGCCCTGCTGCCAATACCTTCCAAGTCGCCGCCACAGCCTGCGGCGAGGCCCGCTGCGATGATCGTCAGGACGATCGTCCGCATCTTAAATTTTTTCATGCCATCCTTCCAACGATTGATGTTGCCGCGCAGCAATTGTCGGAGCGACCGGATACCTTGGCAATTACGAATACTTCCAGCGGGCTTTATGAAATTTACCAGTGGTTGGGGTGCAGCTTGCCTGGATGGAGGGGCTCACGGTGCCGAACGCAATTAGGCGAATTCAGTGTTTTCCTATACACTGCAGCTTCTACTTCGGTTCTTTGTCACCGTCCTGTTTCCTTCCTGTTCGGCCCCGCGCCATTCCTGTCCGATCCTCGACCACTGGCTCTACTTGAGAACTGGACCCGTTCGTCTACAGCAAGGAGCTTTACATGAGTACACATACAGGAACTATCCATTGGTTCAGCAGGCTAAAGGGGATCGGGCGGATCAGGCCGGATGCCGGAGGATGCGATGTCAGTGCCGAGATAGGGGACTTTGTCATTGAGCAGCAAGTTGGGAGCCTTGAAGAGAAGCTGGTCTCTTATGAGGTCGAGGAGTCGGCGTATGGTGCGCGCGCGGTCAATATCCACGTGGTGAGACGCCTGTAGGCGCAGCGGGAAGGTCAGCTTCGCTCAAATCGTCGGGACGCTTGCCGTTGTGTGGACTCAGTCGGGTCGCGGCGCCGGCATAGGCGAGTGCGTCAGCCAGGCGGTCATAACAGAAGACGGAAAAGGAGAAGCGCCCGTTGATAAAAGTGATCCCCAGCCGCCGCATTTCGAGGCTCTCCTCGTCCGAAGGACAGTACCGTGGCTCCCATTGGGGCGTAAAGGCATCGTCAGGCTGAAAGCCGCTCTTCGAATGATCGGCCCTGGCATAACGGAGTGCGTCTTCAAAGCGATCATATCGGTATTGCCGATATCCATATCGCTTGCCGTCAAAGACGATCTCAAAGCGCGCTGCCAATCTTAAAATTGATTCGTGGTCCTCGAGATCATTCGTTTCATCCTCGCATTTCCCATCATTGCCCACGGGTGGAGACCTGCTTGACGCAAAGATCTCTCGTTTGGCGCGGTCGAGTGCATCGCTGTTTGCTTCCGCACTCGAGGTGAACGATTCGTCCATGTGAATCATCGAAGGCCGCGAATTGTCTTGTTGCGATGCCATGGGCTCCAGCAGGGCCGTTGACGCGAAGCGCGTGCTGCCATCCTGGCACTGGAACTTAGTGCTGTGCAGGGTGATCTTCCAGCCCTTGTACCAGGATATTGGATGCCGGCGCATCTTGCACTCCTTTGGCTTCTGATCCGGTTGCGCCTTGAGCTCAGCGTGCGAAGGCTGCGCCAGTGGATCACCTTCCGCAGCGGACTACGGCATGCAGGGCGTCAGGAAGGGCGGACGTTGGTGGCCTTTTCGCCTTTGGGGCTAGGGCTGCGTTCGAACGAAACGCGTTGGTTTTCGGCCAGGGATTTGAATCCGTTCGCTTGAATGTCCTGGAAGTGGACGAACAAGTCATCGCCCCCCGAGTCCGGGGTGATGAAGCCGAAGCCTTTGGCTTCATTGAACCATTTAACGATTCCGGTTTGGGTAGTCATGATAGTGCCTCGAGAAAGAAAAGTTGGGCCGTTTCCGGCAATAGGCGGCAACGAGCATGGTCAACAAGCGAGGGAATCAGACAGGAGTCGCCGGGTTCGGCGAGACGGGAGAGAGACCGCCAACTATTTGCGGTGCTTCATACGCAGCATCTTCAATATACATGGCATTGGACCGAACGCCTAGCGATATCTTAAGAACTTATAAGGCTCCCGGCGGTATCTCAGTGCATGGGAAAAGACGGCGCCGTGGAAGCCCGCACGCGCACGGGAAAAGGCGTACACTTGATTAGAGTCACCAACCTGGAGAACAGTCATGAGCGAACCTGGACCCGAGTTCTCCTTCCGTGGCCTCCCGCTGAGCGCGGAGCAGGAATCTGAAATTCGGCACTACATCCACCAGCGCCAGCGGCGAGGCCTGCAACCGGAGGCTGATGAGTTGCGTAACATGCTGCGCGACATGCTGGAACCACCGTTGCCAGAAGGATTGTTTGGCTTCCTCGAAGTAGCTGGTGGCCGGGCAGACGCCGAGCGCGCGGCCGGCCAGGTTGACGAAAGAGGCGACTCGATCGCGACGTGTGAAGAGCGCATTGCGGCCGGTGAGCTGGAAGCGATGAAGCATCAACGGTCTTAGCATGCCATGCGCTTCAATTCAACCTTCTGGTTCCAGGGCTGGCAGATCATTCTGCGCTGCGCAGTGTTCAGCTGCAACGACGGCGTGAAGAAGTTCGCGTCGACGGCGATCCTCAGATATATGCCGCCATCGACGGACTGCACCAGTCTGCATCGGCCCGCGAAGATTCGACGCTCGATCGTTTTTCCGGAAACAGCGTTCCGCACGCGCGAGGCCGCCAATGCCGATGCAATTGCCGAGGCGCAGCGCCAAATCATCAAGCTTAATGGTGGCGCGCGCATTGATGTGGCTTAATGCTGCGCAGCGACCGGTTCCAGGCCCGTTGCTTCGATGGCTGGCGCATTGGCGGGCGAAGCGAGGAAGCGCAACAGCTGGCGTGCGGCTTCCGGATGGCTGGCGCCACGCACCAGCGCGCCGGCAAACTGGGTGCGCAGCTGGACTTCCTCGGGGAGCGTGCCGACGATGTCGATGCCCTTTACCGGCTGCAGTTCGCTGCGCTGCTGGCATCCAAAATCGGCCTCGCCCTGGGCGATGATCTCGCCCACCGGGGTGGCTGGAATCTGCGCCGCCTTGCCTTCCATCGCCTGCTTGATGCCGAGCTTTTCCAGCAGCTGGCGTTTGATGTATTCGCCGCTTGCACTGTCGGAGTAGGCCACGCGGGACGCGTTCAGGAACGCTTTCCGCAATCCGTCGACCGTGCTGATGTCCGGTTTCGCGGCGCCCCGTCGGACAGCGCATGCGATCGGCGAGTTGGCCAGCACGACCTTGCTGCCCGGCTCGAGTTTTCCTTCGGCCATCAGCTTGTCGAGCGCATCGCCCACCATGATGACCACGTCGAGCTGTTCGCCGCGCGCCAGGCGCGCCGGGATTGCATTCTTTGTTGTTCCCATCGACGGGCCCCAGGCCGATACCAGGCGGTCACCGCTCGCTTGTTCGAATGGGGCGGAGAGATCCTTGTAGGCCTGGGCAAAGCCACCGGAGGAGACGACGTGAATGTCGGTTGCGTGGGCGGCGGCAGTCAGTGCGAGCGCTGCGAGGGCCGATAGCGCCTTGGTTTTTACGTGATGTGAACGCATTGTGATTCCTTTAGGGGCGTTAGAACTTGTGCATGAGGCCGAGTGTCAGGCCGCGGCCGTGGCGGCCGTTGGGGCGCGCGGCGGTCAACCCTGCGGCGTCGCCGCGCCAGACGGTGATATCGGCTTCGGCGTAGGCGGTGGTGCGCGGCGCCAGCGTTTTTTCAAGGAACAGGAAGCCGCGGTCGAAGCCGTCGTCGGCATAGCCGGTGGCTTCGCGCCGCACGCTGTACCAGGCCGTGGTGACGAGCAGGCCGGGCCAGGCCTCGCGGCTGACGCCTGCCGATAGCACGCGCTGGGCGACCGTCTTGCCGGGTCCGGTGTCGGCCTTGTTGCGCGCGGCGTTGGCCTTAAATTCCCAGCCGGCGAGGCGCACGGCTGCGCCAAGCGTCCAGGCATTGAGCGGCAGATCCTCGCGGCTGCGAAATTGCGTGGTGGCGCCCGAGACAACCCAGTCCGGGCGCTGGTAAACCAGTGCGATGCCGTGGCTCGATGAGGCAGTTGTATCGCCAGCCACTTCGCCAAAGGACCAGGCGGCACGCGCTTGCCACGGACCTGCGTTGGCGGTGTACTTGACCGTGTTGTCGAGGCGGTAGAAATTGTCGGCGTAGCCGCTCGGGCCGTACTGGCGCCCGAACGCATGCGTGCCGAACGCAGTATTGCTAAGCCCCGCGACGTTAATGTTCGGGTTGAATGAGGCGTAGCGCTTGCCAATTGGATCGACCGGGATGAGGGCGTCGGACAGCAGGCTGGTCTGGCGTCCCGCTGCCAGGGTGCCGTATGGCGACTCGAGCGCGATCCATGACAGGCGGTCGAACAGGCGGTCACTCTTGGCTGAAGCGCCGGTGTCGGCGTTGATGCCGCCCTCCAGGCGCAGCACCGCGGCCCAGCCACCACCCAGTGTTTCTTTGCCTTTCAAGCCCCAGCGGCTGGTCTGGTCGATGCCGCTGCTGACGGCGGTCGTGTGGCCGGGCAGGGTGGGCGCATTGTTCGCGCCCAGGCCGCTGGTGGCCCGCACACCGGCATCGATGATGCCATACAGGTCGATGCCCGGTTGTGCCAGGCAGTGGCCGCTCGCCATGAGCAGTGCGGTAAGGGTGCAGGTATGACGCACGGTGTCTCCTTTTGGGCCGCCTTCTTGATGAGGCTGATTGTTCAGTGCATGAATGATCCTCCAAATGGCATAATTTGATAATTGCAATTTTCCAGCGGATTAATGCACCATGCGCATCAATTACGACATCCACGACTTGCAGGCCTTCGTCGCTGTGGCAGAACGCGCCAGTTTCCGTCAGGCCGCAACCGACCTGTTTCTCTCGCAATCGGCGCTCAGCCGGCGGATCGAAAAGCTGGAAGAGGGCTTGGGCGTAAAGCTGTTCGAGCGCACCACGCGCCGTGTGCAATTGACCAATGTCGGGCAGACTTTCCTGGTCAATGTCCGGACCGCGCTCGACGGGCTGGAAGACGCTGTGCTGGGTGTTGCCGACCTTGCGGCGCACCGCACCGGGTCGGTAACGCTGGCTTGCGTGCCGTCGGCCGTCTGGCACTTCCTGCCGAAGGTCCTGCGGGAGTTCAGCGAACGTTTTCCCCGCATCCGGGTGCGGGTGCACGACGAGAGTGCGCAGGATGTGCTGAACCTGGTCCTGGCCGGAGAGGCGGACTTCGGCATCAATTTCACCGGTGCGGAAGACGCGGAAATCGTGTTCGAACCGATTTATGAGGAGCGCTATGTGCTGGCGATGCGGCGCGACCATCCGTTTGCGCGGCGCAAGGAACTGAAGTGGAAGGATACGGTGGGGGAGCGGTTTCTATCGGTCGCCAAGTCAAGCGGCAACCGCAGTGTCATCGACGCCGCGCTGGCCGGTGTGGAGAAGCATCCCTTCATCTTTTGCGAGGTCAATCACGTATCCGGTGTCCTCGCGCTGGTCGAGGCGGGCATGGGCGTGGCGGCGGTGCCTGCCTTGTCCGTGCTGCCAGGGAAGCCGGACACGATCGTCGGCGTACCCCTGGCGAGTCCGGCGATCCATCGGACACTGGGCCTGATCAGCAAGCGTAACCACAGCATGCCGCCTGCGGCCAGAACCCTGTTCGAGATGCTGTCCGAGTCGCTTGGCGGCAAGGCGCCCCGCACACGTGCTAAGGCAGCAGCAGCCAGGCGATCAGGCCGGACAGGATAAGGAAAGGGAAGGAGTACAGGTGGAAGCGCAGCCACAAATTCTTCTCGGGTGCCATGCGCAGCGCGATGATGTTGGCCAGCGAGCCGATCGCCAGGCCGAAACCGCCGGCGTTGACGCCATAGGCAATGACCTTATAGGCCGTCGAATACTGGACCAGCAGGATGGTTGCCGGAACATTGCTGATGACCTGGGAGCCGAGCAGGGCTGACAGGAACAATTCAAGCTGGGAGAAGCTTGGAATCGCTGCCACCCATGCCAGCACCACATGCAGCTGCGTCAGCAAGCGGATGTCGATGAACATCAGTACGAAGACCAGGATCAGCGACCAGTCGACCTTTGCGATGATTTCCCGGCACACCAGCAGCACGGCAATTGCCACGCCAAGCAGGCCCCAGCCGGCGAGATCCAGCTCCACCGTCACCAGGAAGCCGAGATAGAGCAGCGCGCAAGTCCTGAGCAGGCCGGTGCGATAGCCGGCGGGATCGTCCTTTAACTCGGCATGGATGGTTTGCTTGGGGAAGCAGAACCAGGTCGCCACCAGCAGCACGGCGAAGACGGCCAGCGCGAGCGGCGCCATTTGCCACGTAAAGTCGGCAAACGACAGGTGCGAGCGTTGCCACAGCAGGATGTTCTGCGGGTTTCCGATTGGCGTCAGCAGGGAGCCGGCATTCACCGCCAGCGCTTCGAAGATCACCAGCCGGCCGATCGGCAGGCCGCCAATGCTGGACAGGCCGACAGTCAGGGGGACGACGATAAAGAGCGCAATGTCGTTGGTCAGCACCGTTGACAGCACGGTGGACGCCGACACCAGGAAGATCGCCAGCACGCGTTCCTGCTGCAGGCGGTTGATGATGATGCGGCCAAGGTGTTCCAGGTAGCCGCTTGCCTCGATGCCGGTGGTGAGCAGTAACATGCCGGCCAGCGTAATGATGGTCTTCCAGTCGACCCAGGTGCGGTATTCCGCCAGTGGATGCGGCGACAGCACGGAAAGCACTATGGCAACGACCAGCAACAGTTGCATCAAGCGGTCGCGCAGGAATGGCTGGCAGACTTGTCTGAGGAAGGATGGGGCTACGGCTGGCTGGGTGGTTTCAAGCATGGATACAACGCTCATATAAAGCAGATCCTTGCCATGATATCAGGTGCGGGACACAGGCCTCGTGCGAAATATTGTTCCCGCCGTTGGTGAGTTTCGCAATTGCCAGGGCTGCGGCGACGCCAGCACACTTGCCGGCATCATTTCTGAAAGGCGGCCTTGACGTCCCCCCTAAAGAACGGGGATTCCTGCAGCCAGCGTCGCACGTCCGCGACGGAGAATGTTTAATGCAGCATTGAGATCACGATCATGCACCGTACCGCAATCACTACAGGCCCATTCTCTTATTCCAAGGCCTGCGATACCTCTCGGCCTCGAATCGGGCAGTGCGCCACAATTCGAGCAGGTCTGGGTGGTAAAGCGTTCGTCCACTTCCACGTACCGCGCGCCATGCCTCACGGCCTTGTACGCCAGCATTCTACGGAAGGACGACCAGCCCGCATCAAGTACGGACTTTGCCAGGCTGGTCTGGGCAAGTCCGCTGGCGTTGACACTGCCAACAGCAATATGGTCGAAGGCGCGTGCAATCTCCGCGGACCGCTTATGCAGAAAGTCCTGCCGGCAGCGCGCCGTGTGCGCCTGAATCGATTTAACCCTGCGCCGCTTATGCGCTCGCTGGGCCACCGCAAGCGCTGCCTCGGCCTTTCGGTAGTAGCTCGGGGCCGGAATCCGCTTGGCATTCGACAGAACTGCAAATTCCTTCAGGCCCAGATCGATGCCGACGCCAAGATCGAACTCACGCACCGATGGCTTGGCAACTTCGATGGCGATATTGAGGAACCAATTGCCCCGGCTGTCTTGTGCAAAGCACGTGCCATCCTTAATTTTTCCTTCGGGCAGTGGACGCGAGTAAAACACGCGGAATGTATTACCCGCAAAGCGGAAGGCATTACCTTCGCGGCGCAGGTCGCGTCCCTTCAGTGGCAGCCAACCCAGCGTCTTGCGTCCCCGATAGCTCAAGTAAGGCCGCCTGTGCTGCGCACGGGACTTGGCAAACTGTTCGCAGACGGCATTGATCGTGCCGGAATGCAGTCCCAGCTCTTTGCTGCTTCCGGCCGTCAGCTTATTCAAATCGAATCCGGTCAGATATGGCCGCCTGAAGCGCAGCGCATCCCTCTGCCGGTCGTTGCAGTAATTCCAGACGAAGTTCACCTTGCGGGCTTGCTCATTCAGGGTCCCGTTCAGCGACTTCACACGGTAACGGTAGACGATAATCATACTGTGATTTTATACAGTATTTCACTAATCTCAAGGGGAACGACAGCTTCGCTGTCGGCTCCTTTCACTCCCCGCCCTGAAGGACGGGGTTTCTCGGAGCAAGAATGATGAAGCGCTGCTTATGGATGGCGGCCCTGCTGCCGCACGCGGTCATGGCGCAGGATGCTCCGGCGCCATCCCTGACCACCACTGTTACCTTTGCCAGCCAGTATGTGTCGCGCGGCATCCGCCAGACCTGGGACAAGCCGGCCCTGCAGCTGGGCGTCGATTACGTCCATCCCAGCGGCCTGGTAGCCGGGACCTGGGCGTCGAATGTCAGCGACAAGTTCATTGAAGATGCAAAGATCGAATGGGACTTGTACGCGGGCTACTCGGCCAGCAAGGGCGATATCGGCTACAGCCTGATCCTTTACGAGTATCTTTACCCCGGCGCCAAGGTCAGCGCCACCGACACCACGTTCAATTACACCGAACTGTCGCTGGGCCTGACCTACAAGTCGGCATACCTCAAATACAACTACACGGTCAGCCCGCATTTCTTCGGCATCACGCACGGGCGCGGCACGCGCTACCTCGACATCGGCCTGAATCACGATCTCGGCAATGGCTACACGCTCAACCTGCATGCCGGCGATGCGCGCGTGGGCGGGGCCGGCAACGAGATCTGGGACTGGCGCGATGCCAAGGCCGGCGTGACCAAGACGCTGGCGGGCGGCTGGTCGATTGCGGCCGCTGTCACGCGCGGCTGGGGCGCCACCAATGTGTATCGCGACTACACCAGCGGCGTGCCCCAGGCCAATGGCCAGCTGGCCTATTCGAATACGGAAAAAGCCACTTTTGTCCTGACTGTCGCCAAGACCTTCTGAGGAGCGCCACATGTTGTCGAACCTCTCGCTGAATGCCAAGATCAGCGTCACGGCCACCGCACTGGTGGTGCTCAGCCTGGTTATTACCGCGGCGGTGACCGGCTTCGAAAGCAGCCGTACCGCCGAACGTGACGCGATGAACCTGGCGCGCACCCAGGCTGCCGCTGCGGCATCGGCGCTGCAATCGCGCATTGGCCGCAACCTGGCCTCCGTGATCCAGCTGGGAGCGACCCAGCGCGCCACGCGCGGCGCCAACTTGCCGCTGTCGCGCGAACAGACCGGAGAAATCACCAAGACCGTGGTGCTCGGTTCCGAAGACCTGATTGGCGGCGCCGTGACATGGGAACCGAATGCGCTGGACAACAAGGATGCCGAGTATGCCGACAAGAAGCCGGAGTTCGATGCCAGCGGCCGCTACATGCCTTACTACACCAAGGCCCAGGGGGGCGGCACCAACGTGGAACCGATCGTCTTCGATCCCAAGCCAGGGGCCAACGACTGGTATGACATCCCCAAGCGCACCGGCAAGGTATTTTTCACCGAGCCATATTCCTATCCGGTGAACGGCAAGGACGTGCTGATGGCGTCGCTGGTGGCGCCGATCATGATCGAGGGGCAGTTCCGCGGCACGGCCAGCGCCGATTTCATGCTGACGCGACTGGGCGAAATCCTCGAGGGCTTGAAATCGATCGAGGGTGGGCGCCTGTCGCTGGTGTCGAATGGCGGCCTGTATGCCAGCAGCCCGAGCGAAGCCTTGATCGGCAAGCCTGCCGCCGACATCCCGAAAGATGGCCTGGACGCGATTCGCACTGGCCAGCCTTATGAGTACATGGACAAGGACGACATAGTGCACCTGCTGCAGCCATTGACGCTGCATCCGGATATCGCGCCGTGGGCGGTGAAGATGAGTTTCCCGCACAAGGTGGCGACAGCGCCGGCGCGCCAGCTGCTGAAATATACCTTGCTGGTATCGCTGGTGTGCGCGGTGGCGACCGGGCTGATCCTGGTGACGGTGCTGTTCCGCCTGATGCGGCCGGTGCGCGAGCTGGCCGATGCCATGACTGGCCTGGCCAGCGGCGACGCCGACCTTGGAGCACGGCTGGAAGTGCGCGGCAAGGATGAACTGGCGGTGATCGGCAGCGGCTTCAATACTTTCGTCGCCAAGATTCATTCGGTGCTGGCGCGGGTGCGCGATTCCTCCGAGAACGTGGCCACGGCAAGCATGGAAATCCGGCAGGGCAATACCGACCTGTCCTCGCGTACCGAAGAGCAGGCCAGTGCGCTGGAGGAGACGGCGGCAACCATGGAGCAGCTCACCAGCACCGTGCGGCAGAACGCCGACAACGCGCGCCAGGCCAACCAACTGGCGGCGCAAGCGTCGGAGGTGGCTGCGCGCGGCGGTCAGGTGGTGTCGCAGGTGGTCGATACGATGGCCTCGATCAACCATTCCTCGCGCAAGGTGGTGGACATCATTTCCGTGATCGACGGCATCGCGTTCCAGACCAATATCCTGGCATTGAATGCCGCAGTGGAGGCGGCGCGCGCCGGCGAGCAGGGGCGCGGCTTTGCGGTGGTGGCCAGCGAGGTGCGCAACCTGGCGCAGCGCAGCGCGGCAGCGGCAAAAGAGATCAAGGAGCTGATCGGCAGCTCGGTTGGCGAAGTGGAAGCGGGAAGCGCACTGGTGGCGCAGGCCGGCACCACGATGGACGAGGTGGTGGCCAGCGTGCGCCGCGTGAGCGACATCGTCAGCGAAATCAGCGCGGCCAGCGGCGAGCAGAGCACCGGCATCGGCCAGGTCAACCAGGCCATCAGCCAGATGGATGGGGTGACGCAGCAGAATGCTGCGCTGGTGGAGCAGGCTGCCGCGGCGGCGGAAAGCCTGCAGCAGCAGGCGGCCACCCTGGTGGCGCTGGTCGGCGAGTTCCGCATGGAGCAAGCTGTGCGCGCTCCAACCCGGGTGAGTGCTAGTCTGGCCCTTTCCGAAAGGAGGCCGTCATGACCCAGCAACAGTACCAGAGCTGCATTGAAGCCTGCAACGATTGCGCCGCCGCCTGCGACCACTGCGCAGCCAGTTGCCTGCAAGAGCAGGATGTGGCCAGCCTGGCCCATTGCATCGCGACCGATATCGACTGCGCCCAGGTGTGCCGCGTATGCGTCGGCCTGATGCAGCGCGGCAGCAAGCTGGCCTCAGTCCTGTGCGAGGCCTGTTCCGACATTTGCGAT
>DASWTB010000518.1:0-4460 GCA_036402315.1 Pseudoduganella sp.
GTCAGGTCGGAGTTGCGCACGTAGTTGGTGCGTGTTTCTTCTGCCAGCAGCGCCTTGATGGCGCGCGTAATTTGGTTGTAATCGAAGCGCGGCAGGTTGGCGCCGACCGATTCAATCAAGCCCGAGGCATTGATGCGTGTCGCGGTTCCGGCTCGGGCCACGGTGATGCGCGAATCGAGCGTCGGATCGACAATCGGCGCGGCGCCCACCACAAAGCCTTGCGTGGCGAAGTTCACCACTCGCGGCGAGTAGCCATCGTGACAGGTGATATCGGCGATGATAATTTCAGCCATGGATCACCTCAGTACGGCGCCGCCGCGGCCAAGCGGTTATTGGCCTCGATCTGGTCGAGGCGGTTGGACATGGTGGCGATGGCCGCGTTGCTGGCGGCGCTGGCCGAGGCCACGGCAGCGGCAATGGTGCCCGACAGGCCATTGATCGCGGCCACCGTAGCGGTGGTGCCGCTTTGTACTGCGGCGGCCACGCTATCCACGGCCGCCGTGGTGGCGTCGATAGCCGTGGTCGATTCCTGCACTGCGGCGGTTTGCGCGGCGAACATCGGATCAAGAGCGGCGATGACCGGCGCGAATTCGGCCAGCTCTTGCAGGCTCAGGCTGTTCTCGGCCATGAAGTCGCTCAGCTGCGCGAATTGCGGGCCGAGCGTCAGCAGGGTGTTGATCTGCTCGCGCTGGCCGGCGTTGTTCACGTCCAGGCCTTCGAGCAAAGCGCGGTATTCCTCTTTCGAGCTGAGCCCGCCGCCTTCGAGGCCCACGGCCCGCAATTGCTCCAGAATTCCGCGCGCCGCGATGCCGCCCTGTTCCTGCTCGGTGTAGAAATCCTTCACAAAGGCACTTGCCTTACTGACCAGGGCATCGATGCCGCCGGCCAGGTCGCCCAGCGCGATAATCGCCGCCGTGCTGCCGCTGGCAATGTCGGAGAAGATGCCGCCAAAGGCGTTCAGGGTTTCGCGCGAAATCTGGATGCCGGCCAGCCGGGACAGGGTGTCATAAAGCGCCTCGCCGGTGTTCTGGAATGGCGTCAGCAGCTCGGAATAGCTGGCGGCCAGCGTGTCGCGGTACTTGACGAACACGTCAGCGATAGCCTGCTGATCCTTTTCGGCATCGCCGGTCAGCTTGATCCTCGCCTCGGTGACAATGTTCCCCAAGTTCCCTACCGGAAGTTCCAGTAAGTCGGCCAGATTTGTCACGGAGGACAGCATTTCCTTCGCCATGGCGTCGAGCATGGAATCCCTGGCCGAGTCAAGGTCGCGGCCGTCCGTTCCGCTTCGATCAGAACGGAAGACGCCGCCTTTTTGCGACCAGTTCTCGTAGCTGACGCCAGAGAAATTATTGCTACCAATACCTCCATAAATGCCCGCCTCGGTGATCTCTTTATTCTTCCTGCCGAACAGGCGCGCAACCGTTGCTGAGCCGGACAGCAGGCTAGCGGTACGGTCATCCAGTCCAAACGCTTGCAGGACTTTGTCTGTAGCGACGGAAGGGCCAGTCCACGGATTGAACTTGCCGAGCGCATTCATAGTCCCGTTGTTAGGGTCCCAACCTTGCTTATATAGGCTGTCATTCAGCGCCATGCCTGCAGCAATCCATCCGGCAACCGATGCCGCGCCACCAAATGCTCCACCAGCGCCTGAACTTGCCCCGGCGCCAGCGCCGGCGCTGGCGCCACTCCCAAACATGGATTGAATGCCGCTGAAGATTCCGCCGAAAATATTTGAACCGCCGCCTGAGCCGCCACCAAAAAGCGACCCGATCGCATCGCTGACTGGCGACATGACCGCCTTGATGGTCGGCTGCAAAACCAGGCTCTTGAAGGTGTTTTTCAGGCCATCAACCAGGGATTCTCCGAAGCCCTTGCCATTCTCGAAGCCGCGCATGAGGGAGTCGGTCAGGCTTTGCTCGATGGCCCCGGCGGTCTTCTTCCATTCGTCCGCCGATTCTTTCGCAGCTTGCAGGTGCACGCCATCCTCGCGGGCCGCGATCAGGTCGTTGAGTGCGTCCAGGGTGCGTCGGTGCGCCTCGGTTTCGTCGTTGCAGTAGCCGAGCAAGTCCTCGGTGGCCACGATCTGGGCCAGCGTCGCACGTTGTTCCCGGAGGCGCGCGACTTCCAGTTCGCCCATGGTTTTGTAGACGCCGCGCGCGACCAGGTTTTCGTCTTCCTGCTTGCGGGTCAGCTTTTCCAGTTCGTCGGCCTGCTTGTTCAGGGCGTTGACGTCCTTTTGCCTCTGCTCCTCCATCTCCTTGAGCAGCTTCGCCTCTTCCTTGCGCTCGTCGTTCACCTGTTCGGTCGCGAGCAGCAATTCCAGGGCGGCGGTTACCGACTTCTTCTGCTCGCCGGTCAGCTTGAGCGTGCCGGCCTGGATATCCTGCATGACCTTCAGCGCGGTCTTCTGACCATCGGACAGCTTGGCCTGGGCCTGCGTTTCGGCGATCAGCCCACCGGTTTTATCCTTGATGGCCTGCATCAGCTTTTCGTACTCTTTGATGGCGGCCTGCTGCTCTTTGGTCGCCTCGGAATTCTTGTTCTTCAGGGTGACCAAGGTGCCAGCGGCTTTGCCGGCTGTGCCCGCCAGGGCATCCATGACCTCAGACGCAACCTTGGTGCCAGCGCTCGCAGCATCTGCCGCTTCCTTGTTCTTTTTTAACTCGGCGTTGAGTCTATTCACAGCGGTATCGCCGTTTTTGAAAGCCTCAAAAACGCTGTCGCCGTATTTGCGGGCATCTTTGGATATCTGGTCCATCCCGTCAGCCACGCTGATGAGGGACTTGCCGAAATCCAAGCCGACCTTGTCCGCCAGAGTTCCAATGAGCTTGAGAACACCCTGCAGCGGCGTAGTGAAGAAGTCGATAATGTCAGCGCCGGCCAAGGCGAATGAAGCGCCAATGATCTTCACGCCATCTTGCAGCCCCGCGATAAGGAAGCGCGCTGTTTCAAGCACGGTCTTGAAGGCACCAGATTTAACTCCAACCTCCAGCACAAAGCCGAGCACGCTGGCGAAGCCCTTGGCCAATTCCCACACGTCGCCCAGCACGCCCTTGGCGGTACCCCAGATTTCGATGATCCCGTCTCGATTTCGACTGATCCAGCCTCCTACCGCTTCAAAGGCGCCGGCCAGTTCGTCTTTGATCGTCGGCACCAGTTCGTTGACGGCGGAGATCAGCTCGGCGATGCCCAGCGTCAGGCCGCTGTTCTTGTTCAGCTCGCTGACTGCGACCATGACGTCGTTCTTGAGCCGCTGGAAAGCGCCGCCGACCGTGTCAGGCATATTGCCGGCTTCCGATTTCAGCTGACCGAGCGACTTGATCAGGGCATTCCCGACCACGTCGGCGGTGAGTTTGCCTTCGCCGCCCATCTCCTTCAGCTTTTCAATGGGCACGCCCATGCCGTCGGCCATTGCCTTCATGAACCGCGGAGATGCCTCGGCGATCGAGCGGAACTCGTCGCCCTGCAGCTTGCCGCTGCCCATGGCCTGCGCAAACTGCAGCGTCGCGGCGGAGGCCTCCTGGGTGCTTGCGCCGCCCAGGCGCATGGAGGTGGAGAATGCGTCCACGATGGCCGCCGTCTCCTTGACGCCGCCACCCAGGCGCTTCACCGGCTCATTCATCTTGGTGAACAGCTCAGCAGTTTCCTGCAGGCCGGCGTTGTTGGCCTGCGCAATCCGGTAGATTTCGGCCTGCGCGGTCTTGAACGACTCGGCATCGCCAGTTGTCTGCTTGAGCCTTGCGTCCATCAGGGCCATGGCGTCGGCAGTTTCAACAAACTGCTTTGCCATCGCTCCAACGGCCACGCCGGCAAACACGTTGACCAGCACGGATTTCAGGCTGGCGGCGCGATCTTTGATGTCATCGAAGCTGCCGCCCACCTGCCGGCGCATATCATTCATGTCATTGCGAAGTTGGGCTGTATCAGCTGCGATACGGATCAACATTTCATCGGCAACGACAGTCATGTGCTCCCTTTCGTTTTGGCGGCAGCCATAAAAGCCGCATCGATCTCGATCAGGGTGTCCAACTCCCAAGGGGAGAGCCGGACTCCGTAGTTTTGCTGCCACCAGCCGATTTCAGATTGGCTGATGGCCGCAGGGCCCATGCCGGCCGGCCGGCTTCGGCCAATCTGGCAATACGCCCGCCAGATTTCCTCTCCGCCTGGCGGGCAGGTGTTGAACAACCGTTCATCTGGCCTTCGCCCGGTCGCCGCGTGCCGCTGGAGATGGACGCGCAGCGTGGCGCCGTCCTTCTCCACCCGACTCAGTTCCGCCTCGATGGCGGCGAACTGCTTCAGGCGCCCGCGGAGACCTTGATAAAAGCCTCGCCCTCATCGAAGGCATCTTTCATCGATTTGCGGAACCAGGCGTATTTCGGGTCGGAGATCAAGCGGTTGATGCTGGCGGCGTCGCAGGGAAGCTGCTCGCCGTTGAAGACCACGAACGGATAGCTCGCCTT
>DASWTB010000519.1:0-4273 GCA_036402315.1 Pseudoduganella sp.
GCAAAGTACCTCTTAATGGCGAGCCCCGTGGGCGTCGTTTCAACTACGGATGAATGTCAACAGGTCCGCGTTGAGCCTGTCTTTGTTTTATATACGACCAGTCGTCTATTTAAAACTATAAAAAATTTTAGTACAGCAACCGCTTGAGCGTCACTTGCAAAAATCGTCGGCAAACCCCGCCGTTGCGCTCGATCTTGTTGCGCAGGTACGGATCTTGGGGTTGGCGGGTCTTGGCATGTGATTGGTGAGCAGTGGAAAGAATATTAGACGACTGGTTGGTTATTGTCAAGTCCCGACGCGCGGTCTCACTGAACTGGCACGCGCAAAGTCGGGGGGGCAACCACGCAAGATGTCCTCGCGCTGCGTGGCAATCACGATGAAACGTATGGATGGGCAGGCACCGTGAATTGAAAGATCGCGCCGCGGGGCACGTTCGCCCACAGTCGGCCGCCGTGTGCTTCGCAGATGGACAGTCCCATCCCCAAGCCGGTGCGCTTCATTGTGTAGAAGGGAGCGAACGGCTCGGTCGCAGTAAGATAACGAGGACGAGAAGATGTGGGTTGGTAATAGAATTGCTCAGCAGCGGACGGATTGCTCCCTTCGTGGCATTGCATCTGCCCCTTGGCAATCATGTTTTGACCGCGTACCGGGATGTTGGGGCGCCAGCATTTGCCCACTGCGCGCCTGGAGCGGCGAAAGATCTTGTTCAGCATGGGCAATTTGAGCGCCCAGCGGTGCACGGTCGAATGGTCAACCGAAATGCCACGCTCGCCCATCATTTCCTCGAGATGACGCAGGCTCAGCGATAGGCAACGTACCAGCGCACGCAGGTCAGCATCACCTCCAGCGGGTAGTGCAGGCGCTTCAATACCTTCGCAATTTCTCGGATTCATTACCTTCACTCAGTCTGAGTTCGAACTTCGCAAGATTCTACTTCGCCCTTACTGCGACGGAACCATGCGCGCCTCGGTAGCGCCGGAGCGGGCAAACTTCCTCCACTTCGGATCGAGCAGCGGCGGCGAAAGGCCGATCGCCTGGTCGCGGAGTTTAGCTGGAGTTGAAGGCATAGACGATCGTCATCGCATGCTTGACAAATAGCCAACCAGTCGTCTATTGTTCTCTCCACTGCTCACCAACCACCGCGAACATGCCAAGACCTGCCAACCCCGAGATCCGTAACCGGCTGCTTAGCGACGGTGGTCGTGTGATTCACCGCGCCGGTTTCAATGGGTCCGGCGTGCAGGACATCGTAGCTGCCGCGGAGGTTCCCAAGGGATCCTTCTACAGCTACTTCGACAGCAAGGAGGCCTTTGCCGCCGAAGTGCTCGAAGCCTATTGGGAGTCCATTGAACAACGCCATGGCAAAGTGATGTACGACGCGCGCATCACGCCGTTGGCCCGGATCGAAAAATTATTCGAATTGCTGGTGGCTGACCACGCAGCACAAAATTTTAGGATCGGATGCCTTATAGGCAACCTTTCCCTCGAATTGTCTAATACCAGCGATGAAGTCCGAAAGGCCATGGAGCGCATTTTGGCGCGCTGGGAAGGCATGATCACGCCCTGTCTTGATGAGGCCAGAGCGCGCCAGGAACTGCCGGCGGACGGTGATTCCGCGCAGCTCGCGTCCGTCATCATCGAGGCCTGGGAAGGGGCGGTCCTGCGCAGCAAGGTCGAGTGCAATGGCGACGCCTGCCGCCGGTTTCAGCAAGTCACGTTAAAGCGGTTGTTGTACTGATTTTTTTGCATATTTAAATAGCTGACTGGTCATATATAACTAACAATGCGCTCACGCGCTCAAGAAGGGTCATGGTACTTTTGGTGCGAAATCTGGCGGTAGCCGACTGGCGAGCCGTTTGCAGCAAAGGCTACGTGGCCACCGCCATTGTCTGCGTCGAACATCTTGCAAGTCATTGATCGGCATGGATTTTTAGAGCCACACCGCCAGTTTTCGCACCAAAAGCATGATGATCCCTGGTAGGACGTTCTGCCAGTCTTGGCAGCACTGTCTCCTGGTCACTGCCCATTCTTGCGAGGAGTCATTGCTTGCAACCACCCGCGACGACGAGACCACGAATACAGGGGTCAAGAGCATGCCGAAACAGGCCGGCGAGTGTCCGAGTTCTCGTGCTGCCCTTTACCCCCGAAGCCTGGTAATCGCCACACCGCATCTGATCTCCGTGCCAATCAGGCGACCCGCTGTCACCTTGCTGGTTTCCCTGAATGAGAGGCCGTTCAACGTTGCAGTGCCTGGCGCGGGCAACATCGACACGCTCGCAGCGCTGGTTGGGGCGGGGCAGGGACGTGTGCTGCGTGCCGGAAGCTGTGACCTTTTGAGCATCAACCTCGAGCCAGGGCATGTCTTGTTCCGGCCTTTGCAGCATGCCCTGACGGAGCGGCACCTACAGTCGTTGGCACCAGCGGGCCTGACTGGCGTGCAGGATCTTCTGCGCCGCTGTTTTGAAGCCGATGTGCCAGTTGAACCTCACGTTGAATCGCTCGTGGAACTGTGTGGACTCGCCGGCGTTGGGCTCGATTGGTCTCTCCGCCCGAGCGAACGGGTGAGGGAACTGCTGGCATTCATTGATGCTGGTTTTCCGGAGGGAGTGTCGTTGTCGCAACTCGCGGACAAATTTTGCTTGTCGGAAAGCCGGCTTTCCCATCTGTTTGCAGAGGAGGTTGGCATTCCGCTGAGGACGTATTTGCTGTGGCGGCGTTACCGGCTCGCGTTCTCACGCCTTTCCGCCCAGTCCACGCTGACTCGCCTTGCAAGCGATAGCGGATTCGCCGATGCCGCACACCTCACGCGGACCTTCGTTGGGTACTTCGGGTTTTCCCCAAAGCGCATTCTTCATAGCTGTTTTATTCAAGACTTGACGCGCGGATAGCGCGAGGATCAAGGCGTGCGGGCAAGCTAATGAACGGCCCGCACAACTTAGGAGATAGCCTTGATCCCGACTTCCAGACTTGAGCCGGTAGGCACCCTTGCCGACCTTGAAACATTTGAGCATGACTGTCGCGCTGCCACGCCCGGCAAAGATGCGAGGGCAGCCACAATCTATGACGCATTGCGCGCCAGCGCCGAGACCAGGCCCGAAGCCATAGCGTTGACACTCATCACTCACGGGACACCAGACGAAAATCCGCAGCAGGTGACCTACCGGGCGCTGATTGAGGGTGTGACACGCGCGGCAAACCTGTTCGCAGGCGTGGGCGGGGCTGGGGTTGGAACGGCGTTTCTCCTGCCTTCCCTGCTGGAAACCCACTATGTTCTCTGGGGCGCAGAGACGTCCGGCTATGCGGTACCACTCAATCCTTTCCTCACCACTGAACAGATTATCGATCTGGTACGCGCATCGGGCTCACGTATTCTCGTCACCGCCGGTAGCGAATATCCGGGCATCTGGGAGCGGGCGGCTGCCGTCATGGCGGCATTGCCCGACCTCACACTGGTATGTATCGGCACACCGGGGGACACTGTCCCCTCGGCGATAGACTTCACTGTAGCCATGAAAGAGCAGGACGGGGCGTCACTATGCTTTCCTGCGAGCCCGGATCCTGACAGGGTCGTGGCCTATTTTCATACGGGCGGCACGACGGGCGTCCCCAAGCTCGTCGCCCATACGCATACCAACCAGTTGGCCGCCGCCTTCGGTGCTGAGCTACTGCTGGATATTGGCGAGGATGACTGCATTACCAATGGCATGCCGCTCTTCCACGTAGGCGGGACGATTCCATGCAGCCTTGGCTTTTTTCTGTGCGGCGCGCGGGTTCTGATGCTATCGCCGCAGGGCTTCAGGAATCCCGCCATGATCGCCAACATCTGGCGCATCGTCGAACGCTTCGAGGTCACCATTCTTGGCGCAGTCCCTACCGCCATGGGGGCCCTGCTTTCCGTGCCGCCGGATGCAAATCTATCTTCCCTGCGCATGGGCGTGACAGGCGCGTCCCCCTCTCCGCCCAGCCTTGCCGAACGCTTCATGGCGACGACCGGCAAGCACTTGCATGACTTGCTCGGAATGACCGAAACGGGAGGCCTGACGGCAGTCTCTCCCGCAGCCGGCACGCCTGTCGCAGGCTCGGTTGGAATCCGGCTACCGTTCACCACGCTTCGCGTCCGTCGTCGGCTGGAGGATGGACGGCTTGGCGACGACTGCACAACCGGGGAAATCGGTGTGCTGTTCGTCGAGGGGCCCCATGTATCACCCGGCTACCTCGATGCACAGCAGAACGCTGGCGTGTTCCAGGAGTGCGGGCTCAACACCGGGGATCT
>DASWTB010000520.1:0-7449 GCA_036402315.1 Pseudoduganella sp.
TAGCTGCGGTGCGCCGACACCGAGCGCAGAATCGCGCCCCACTGTACGTTGTCGACGCCGCCGCCGACCATCTCGATCTGCGGCAGCAGCACGTAGTACTTCACGTCGAGGATGCGCGCGGTGTTGTCGGCCCGCTCCAGCGCGGCGCCGAGGCGGATGAAGTTGACCGTTTCGTCGTTCAGCATGGTGCCCAGCGTGACGCCGCGCGCCAGGTGGGCGCGGTATTTGACCCAGTCGAAGAACTTGCCTGGGTCCTGCGCCAGCAAGCCGTTGCCCAGGTGCTTTTGCAGGTCGAGCCAGGTCTGGTTCTGGATTTCCCACACTTCGGTGGTCAGCGCGCCGCGCACGGCGCGCGCGTTTTCCCGCGCTTCGCGCACGCAGGCCGCGATCGAGGATGGGTTGGATGGGTCGCGCACCATGAAGTCGATCACGTCGCGGGCGGTGACGGCGGGATATTTGGCGCAATAGGCAGGCTCCAGCTCGGAGATGCCGAGCAGTGCGCGCCAGCTGCGCTCGGTATCGGCGGGCGACTGCGGCAGCATCGAAGTCTGCACGGCGACGTCCAGCATGCGGGCGGTGTTCTCGGCGCGCTCGGTGTAGCGCGACATCCAGAACAGGTGGTCGGCGGTTCGGCTTAACATGACGGTTTCTCCTTATGCTTCCAGTACCCAGGTGTCCTTGGTGCCGCCCCCTTGCGAGGAATTCACCACCAGGGAACCTTCCTGCAGCGCGACCCGCGTCAAGCCGCCTGGCACCATCGAGATGGTCTTGCCGGACAGGACAAAGGGACGCAGGTCGATATGGCGCGGTGCGATGCCGTTCTCCACGAAGGTCGGGCAGTTGGACAAGGCCAGCGTGGGTTGGGCGATGTAGCCGTCCGGCCTGGCGACCAGGCGTTCGCGGAAGGCTGCTACCTGCTCGCGCGTGCTGGCCGGACCCACCAGCATGCCGTAGCCGCCGGCGCCGTGCACTTCCTTGACCACCAGTTCCGGCAGGTGGGCCAGCACATAATCCAGGTCTGCCGGCTTGCGGCATTGCCAGGTGGGGACGTTGTGCAGCACCGGTTCTTCGGACAGGTAGAAGCGGATCATGTCGGGCACGAAGGGATAGATCGACTTGTCGTCGGCCACGCCGGTGCCGATCGCATTGGCCAGCGTGACGCGGCCGGCGCGGTACACCGACAGCAGGCCCGGTACGCCCAATGAGGAATCGGCGCGGAAGGCCAGCGGGTCGAGGAAGTCGTCGTCCAGCCGGCGGTAGATCACGTCGACCCGGCGTGGGCCGTGCGTGGTGCGCATATAGACCGCGTTGTCGTTGACGAACAGGTCCTTGCCTTCCACCAGCTCGACGCCCATCTGCTGGGCCAGGAAGGCGTGTTCGAAATAGGCCGAGTTGTACATGCCGGGCGTCATGACCACCACCGTCGGGTCGTCCACGCCTTGCGGCGCCACCGAGCGCAGGTTGTCCAGCAGCAGGTCGGGGTAGTGGTCGACCGGCGCCACCCGGTTGCGGGCGAACAGCTCGGGGAACAGGCGCATCATCATCTTGCGGTCTTCCAGCATATAGGAGACGCCGGACGGCACGCGCAGGTTGTCTTCCAGGACGTAGAACTCGCCCTGGCCGGCGCGCACGATATCGACCCCCGCGATGTGGGAGTAAATGCCGGCGGCGACGTCGATGCCCTGCATTTCGGGCCGGTACTGGGCGTTGCGGAAGATTTGCTCGGCGGGAATAATGCCCGCACGGATGATGTCCTGCCCATGGTAGATATCGTGCAGGAACATGTTCAGCGCCTGGACCCGCTGCGCCAGGCCACGCTCCAGCATGGCCCATTCGTGCGCCGGAATGATGCGCGGAATGATATCGAAGGGAATCAGGCGTTCGGTGCCGGCATCGTCGCCGTACACGGCGAACGTGATGCCGACGCGGCGAAAACTCAGGTCGGCTTCGGCACGCTTGCGGGCCACGCTGTCGGCTGGCTGCTGTTCGAGCCAGCGGCAGAACTCGCGGTAGTGTTCGCGCGTGCTGCCGGCATCGGTCATCTCATTGAAAAAGCTTGGCATAGGCGCTCTCCTTGGTGGGACGATTAATCCCAATCAAGTTTTATGCCAGCACAACATGCACCATCGAGGTGCGTAACCGGGTGAATCGGTTTGTATTTTGTGCAGATGAGCCTACTATGAAAGAACCTTCGCCTTGCCTGGGAGCTCATCATGCAAAATCGGACTTCACGTATGCTTTGCGGGGTGTCTGTTGCCGCCGCAATGGCGTTCTCGCCTGTTACCCAGGCTAATCACTCGTGGGGAAGCTACCACTGGAGCCGGACATCCAATCCATTCACTCTCACAGTCGCCGATAACGTCAGCAGCGGCTGGGACGCCTCATTCGGCTTGATGATTTCGGACTGGTCAAAGTCCAGCGTGGTGAGGTTGGCACGAGCGGATGGAACAGTGGCCAACCTGCGCAAATGCAATCCGACCAGGGGCCGCGTCGAAGTCTGCAATTACAGCTACGGCCGCAATGGCTGGCTCGGTATCGCGCAGATCTGGGCCAGCGGCAACCACATCACCCAGGGTACCGTGAAACTGAACGACACTTACTTCGCCATGTCGGCTTATAACAAACCTGAATGGCGCAACATGGTCATGTGCCAGGAGGTGGGCCATACACTCGGGCTGGACCACCAGGACGAGGACTTTTACAACGCCAATCTCGGCACCTGCATGGATTACACCAGCAATCCTGCTGCCTCGCCAAATAACGAGCATCCCAACCTGCACGATTACGACCAGCTGGCGGCCATTTATTCACACCTGGATGCGCCGGGCACGTTCCTGAGCTCGCCAACGAACGAAGCAGCCGGCAATGTGCCCGAGGATTGGGGCCGCCTGATGCGCACCAGCAACGGTGGGCGCACCGAAGTGTTCGAACATGAACTTGGCGGCGGCCATCGCGTCATCACCTTCGTCATCTGGGCCGAGCCGCGAGGCAAGGGCCATTAGTGGCGGAACGGCGACAGGGGACTCATCCGTATCGACTTTTCAATTGTGCACGCCTAACATCGACAGACCGTCGCGAGATCCGCGCGGTTTTTCGACATTCCTGAACATTTGGAGGGCTTCATGCACAAAAGAACTTTGCAGTTCCTTTGCAGTACGTCCATCCTTGCGGCAGCGGCGATCCCGCAAGCCGCATTGGCCGACCACTCGTGGGGCGGCTACCACTGGGGTCGAACGTCAAATCCTTTCACACTCAAAGTAGGCAATAACGTCAGCAACGTCTGGCAGTCCTCGTTCAATTCGATGATCGGCGACTGGACCAAGTCGACCGTCGTCGATTTGCAGGCAGTCGCCGGCAGCGTGACCAATGCGCGCAAATGTTCGCCGACACTGGGCCGCGTCGAGGTATGCAATTACAGCTATGGCCGCAATGGCTGGCTGGGCATCGCGCAAGTGTGGGCCAGCGGTAACCACATCACCCAAAGCGTGGTGAAAATGAACGACACCTACTACGCCACCGCTTCCTACAACAAGCCGGAATGGCGCAATATGGTCATGTGCCAGGAAGTGGGGCATGCCCTGGGACTGGACCACCAGGACGAGGCCTTCGACAATGCGAATCTGGGCACCTGCATGGATTACACCAGCAACCCGCTGGGCCCGCCAAACAATGAACATCCCAACACTCACGACTATGACATGCTGAAATCGATCTATTCGCACCTTGATGCTGCGGGGACGGTATTCAGCACGCCGCCAAGCGAAGCGGCAGGCAATGCGCCGGAAGAGTGGGGCAAACTGAAACGCACCACCAATGGCGGGCGCACCCAGGTGTTCGAACGCGACCTGGGCGGCGGCCATCGCGTCACCACCTTCGTGACCTGGGCCGAGGGGCACGGCAACCGGCGCTAGCCTATCGCATCGCCGGCATCAGGGAGGCGATTACCAGCCTGGTAATGGTTTCTTCGGCGTCGGCGAAATCGGCGCCGGTCAGTTGGCCGGCGCCTAGCACCAGCTGCATTTGCGCGGCGAAGTCGGCATAAGACTGGGTCATGGCCCAGATGGCAAACAGCAGGTGGGTGGCGTTGACGGGAGCGATGCGGCCTTCCGCGATCCAGCGCTCGAACACTTCGATATCCTTGCGTACCAGCGGCACCACGCGTTCGCGAATCTGTTCGCCATACAGGGGCGCGCCGCTGATCACTTCCATGGCATAGACGCGCGATCCCCAGGGATGCTCACGCGAAAAATCCAGCTTGGCCTTGATGTAGGCCCGCAGCACTTCGGCCGGCTCGCCATCCGGTTCCGCGATATTGGCCATGCGCGCCAGCCATTCATCGAGCACATCGTCCAGCACGCGCTGGTAGAGCGCCTGTTTGGTGGGGTAGTAGTACATCAGGTTCTGCTTGGACAGGCCGACGTTCTCCGCGATGGTGGCGACGGAAGCGCCTTCGTAGCCTGACTCCGCGAACACGCGCACTGCCTCGGCGGCGATTTCCGCTTCCAGCCGGTCGCGGTTGATCACGCGGCGCAATTTAGCTGATGCCATATTCCCTCCTCATGGACTGCAGGAAGTTCCGCAGTTGTGGGCTGTCCGAATAAGCGACGTTGAAGCGGAACCAGATGGATGCCGGCTGCCGCAGCTGGAAGAACTCGCCGGGGGCTAGCAGGATGCCGGATTTCAGCGCCTGGTCGGCCAGCAGCTTGCCGTTGCATTCCGGCGTTGGCGCCTGATGCCAGCCGGCGCTGACGAACATGCCGCCGCGCGGTTTGGCGATTGGCGCCATGCCTGCCAGGGCAAGCAGTTCGATGGTGCGCTCGCGGCCCTCCGCCAGTTGTGCCACCAGCTTTTCCACCATGCGCTTGTAGGGCCGCGCGGTGATGGCGTGATAGGCGGCGCGTTCGTTCACTTCCGATGTGGTGAGGCCGGCCAGCATTTTCACGCGCACCAGCTCCGGCAGCAGCGAAGCGGAGGCGCAGATCGAGCCGACGCGCAGCACCGGCGACAGCGTCTTGGAAAAACTGCCGACCCGGATCACGCGCCGCAAGCCATCCATCGCAGCGAGCGAGGCTTCGCCGCGTGCGGTGAGCTCGCGGTAGATATCGTCCTCCACCAGCCAGAAATCGAACTGCTCGGCAAAGCCCAATAAACGGTGTGCCAGTGCCAGCGTCAGGCTGGTGCCAAGCGGGTTTTGCAGCACGGTGTTGACGAACATCAGCTTGGGCTGGCTCTCGCGCGCCTGGGCGGCGAGGAAGTCCATGTCCAGGCCATGCTCATCGCGTGGAATGCCGATCGCGTGGCAGCCGTGGTGGCGGATCAGCGACAGCAGGTTGCTGTACACCGGATCTTCCACGAAGACGGTATCACCCGGCTTGGTCAGCGTGCGCAAGATCAGGTCGAAGGCGTGGGTGGCGCCGTGCGTGAGCAGGATCTGTTCGGCTTCGACGGCAAACAGCTCGTCGCTGAGCGTGGACGCCATGTATTGCCGCAGGCCGGGGAAGCCGAGCGGGTGGCCGTAGCCGCGCAGGCGATTGGCCGGAATGCGCATGGCGTGGCGCACGGCGTCGAGGATGGTGTCTTCGCCATACCATTCAGGCGGCAGCCAGCCGGCGCCGACCGGCAGCGCTTCGGAGGCGCCGGAATACAGTTCGGGCGTCAGGGCATCGACAGCGGCCGGCGTGGCGAACATGGCCGCCGGCGGCAGCAGGGCAGGAACGTCGTGGCGAGCAACAAAATAGCCGGAACCGCGGCGTGACGACAACAGTCCGAGGGTGACCAGGCGGTCGTATGCCTCGACAACTGTAAAGGTGCTGATGCCATTACACTTCGCGAATTGCCTGACCGAGGGCATCTTGGTACCGACGCGCAGCTCGCGGCTGGCCACCATCGCGCTGATGGCGTCCACGATCTTTTCGACCAGGCTGCCCTTCTTCGCGCGCTCGATGGAAAGCACGGGCCATGCGGAGTTCGGGGTTGCGCTGTCGTCCATTCGGGCCTCTAGAACTGTACTGTTTTTGCTACCTGTACGGTTGGAACGTTTCCGCTTATGTGTATATGTGCCATAGTTACCTTGCTGTCTATTATTGCATCATGATTTTGCCAACTGGTAAAGTTTTTTGAGCATCGTAAAAAACCCACCGAGGGAGATAGCAATGAACGAAGCCCGGCCGCAGTCCCTGGCGTCCTTCTGGATGCCGTTCACGAACAACCGCGACTTCAAGGCGAATCCGCGCCTGCTGGTGTCGGCGGAAGGGGTGTATTACAAGGACGTTGATGGGAACCAGGTGTTGGACGGCACTGCAGGACTGTGGTGTGTCCCGTGCGGCCACCGCCAGCCGAAGATCGTGGCGGCAGTCAGCGAAATGGTCGGCCAGCTCGACTTCGCGCCCACCTTCCAGATGGGCCACCCGGCCGCCTTCGACCTCGCCGAAAAACTGATGGAATACACCAACCATCGCTTTGGTCACGTGTTCTACACCAACTCCGGCTCGGAAGCCGTGGACACTGCGCTGAAGATCGCGCTGGCCTACCATAAGGCACGCGGCGAAGCATCACGCACCCGGCTGATCGGCCGCGAACGCGCCTACCACGGCGTGGGCTTCGGCGGCATCTCGGTCGGCGGCATCGCCGGCAACCGCAAGCCTTACGGCACGCTGCTGCCGGGGGTGGACCACCTGCCACATACGCACAACCTGGAGAAGAATGCCTTCACGCGCGGCGAGCCGGAATACGGCGCCCACCTGGCCGATGAACTGGAACGCATCGTCGCCCTGCACGACGCTTCCACCATTGCGGCCGTGATCGTGGAGCCGGTGGCTGGTTCCACTGGCGTGCTGGTGCCGCCGAAAGGCTACCTGAAACGCCTGCGCGAACTGTGCACCAAGCACGGCATCCTGCTGATCTTCGATGAAGTGATCACCGGCTTTGGCCGCCTGACCACGCCGTTCGCCACCGATTACTTCGACGTCGAGCCGGACATGATGACCACGGCCAAGGGCCTGACCAACGGCACCATCCCGATGGGCGCGGTGTTCAGCAAGGAGTTCATCCACGACGCCTTCATGGATGCGCCGGCCGGCATTGAGCTGTTCCATGGCTATACCTATACCGGCCACCCGGTGGCCTGCGCCGCTTCGCTGGCCACGCTGGAAGTGTTCAAGGAACAGAAGCTGCTGGATCACGCCAAGGAAATCCAGCCGTACTGGGAGGATGCGGTGCATTCGCTGAAAGGCCTGCCGCACGTCATCGACATTCGCACCATTGGGCTGGTGGCCGGCATCGAGCTGGCGCCGCGCGCCGGTGCGCCCGGAACGCGTGCCTATGCTGCGTTCAAGAAAGCTTTCGCGGATGGGCTGTTGATCCGCACCACTGGCGACATCATCGCGCTGTCGCCGCCACTCACCTTTGAGAAGAAGCATATCGACGAGTTGTTCGACAAGCTTGGAAAGG
>DASWTB010000521.1:0-7578 GCA_036402315.1 Pseudoduganella sp.
CGCCGCCATCATCGGCGTCAGCAGGCGCGCCACGACCAGCGAGGCCAGCACCGCCAGCACGGCGGCCCAGCCGAACTGCTTGAAGAATTTGCCGGGAATGCCGCCCATGAAGGCGGTCGGCAGGAACACGGCAACCAGGGCGAAGGTGGTGGCAATCACCGCCATGCCGATTTCATCGGCCGCTTCCAGCGCGGCCTGCATCGGCGTTTTGCCCATGTGCAGGTGGCGCTCGATGTTCTCGATCTCCACGATGGCGTCGTCCACCAGCACGCCGACCACCAGGGCCAGCGACAGCAGGGTCACGGTGTTCAGCGTGAAGCCCATCCAGTACATGCCGAGGAAGGCCGGCAGCACCGACAGCGGCAGCGCCGAGGCGGCTACCAGCGTGGCGCGCCAGTCGCGCAGGAACCACCACACCACCAGCACCGCCAGGATGGCGCCTTCATACAGCAGTTCCATCGAACCGTCGAAGTTCTCGTCTACCGGTTCGGCGTTGTCGATCGATTGCGTGATCTCGATGGTCGGGTGGGCCTTGCGCAGCTCTTCGACGGCGGCGCGGGCGTCGGCGGCCACCTGGGTTTCGCTGGCGCCCTTGGTGCGGAAGATTTCGAAGGCGACCACCTTCTTGCCGTCCTGGGTCGCTTCGGAGCGTGGTTCGGCAATGGTGTCGCTCACGTTGGCTACCTGGTCCAGGCGGATGTGGCGGCCGTCGCCCAGCGGAATATCCATTTCCGACAGCTCCTGCGCGCTTTTCACGGTGGCGATGGTGCGCACCGATTGCTCGGCGCCGCTGATGTCGCCGCGCCCGCCCGGCGCCTCCTTTTGCACCTGGCGCAGCATGCGCGACACGTCCAGCGCCGACACGCGCAGGGCCGCCATGCGTTCGTCATCGAGCTCGACGCGGATTTCGCGGCTCACGCCGCCGACGCGCTTGACCGCGCCGACGCCCGGCACCGACAGCAGCTTCTTGGCGACGGTGTTGTCCACGTACCAGCTCAGGTCTGCGTCGTCGATCCTGGTGCCTTCCTTCGGCGTGACGACGAAGGCCAGGATCACGCGGCCGGCGGTGGAAACCTTGCTGACCACCGGGTCGCGCATTTCCCCCGGCATGTCGGCCCGCACCTGGGTCACCGCGTCGCGCACCTCATTGACGGCGTCGGACAGGTTTTTCTCGAGGATGAATTCGACGGTGATGGTGGCGGTGCCGTCCAGTACCTTGGAGTAGATGTTCTTCACGCCTTGCAGCGTGGCGACCGAATCTTCGATCTTGCGCGCCACCTCGGTTTCCAGCTGAGCTGGCGCGGCGCCGGGCAGGGAGGCGGAAACGGTGACGATCGGCAGTTCGATGTCGGGAAAGTCCTGCACCGGGTTGGCGCGGTACGCCATCCAGCCTGCCAGCGACAGCAGGATGAACAGCATGATCGCCGGAACCGGGTGCTTGATGGAGAGGGCTGAAAAGTTCACGGCGCCTCCTTAGCGTGCTGGCTTGATCGCCGTGGACGCTTGCGCCGGCGCGCCGGCATTGCGCACCAGGTCGCCGTCGTTCAGGAAGCCGGCGCCGGCAGCCACGATCTGCGCATCGGGCGCCAGGCCGGACAGCACTTCGATGCGCTCGCCGATGCGGCGGCCCGGCTGCACCTTGACCTGGCTCACGCGCTGGTCCTGGTTCAGGCGGAACACGTAGCTGAAGCCATCGCGCACCGTGATGGCCTGCTGCGGCACGGTCAGCGCATCTGAGGCGCCCAGTTCGAACTGGCCGGTAGCGAACATGCCGGCCTTGAACGGCGCCTGCCTGCCACTGTTTGGCGGCAGGTCGACATACACCAGGGCCGAGCGGGTTTGCGGATCGATGGTCGGCGCCACCATGCGCACCTTGCCGGTCAGCTCACTGCCGTTGGCAGCCTTGACGAGGGCGCTGCCGCCGATCTTGATATTGCGCAGGTCGGCGGCAGTCACTTCCGCGCGCCACTCGAGGCGGCCTTGCCGGATCATGCGGAACAATTCGGTGCCGGGGCCGGCGACCGCGCCGACGGTGGCGCTGCGGGCCGAGATCACGCCGGCATCCGGCGCCACGACCCTGGTGTAGCGCAGGCGCAGTTCGGCCGAGGCCAGCATGGCCTTGGCGGAGGCCGCGCGCGCCTTGGCCGTGGCTTCGGCCGTGGTGTACTGGCTGATCTGCTGGGCGCTCAGGGCGCCGGTGTCTTCGATCGAACGTGCGCGGTCGGCATTGGCCTTGGCTTCGGCGGCCGCCGCTTCAGCTTCCATCAATGCAGCCCTGGCTTGCGCCACTTCAGCCTGCGGGGTTTCCGGCGCAAACACGGCCAGTACCTCGCCCTTGGTGACCACGTCGCCAACGTTCACCTTGACATCGGACAGGCGCAAGCCGTTCGACTCGCTGCTGATGACCGCCTCCTGCCAGGCGGCGACGTTGCCGTTGGCGGTCAGCCGGATCGGCAGGCTGGTTTTCTGCGGGCGGACGGTGGTGACGGTGAGCGAAGGCTTGGCGGCGGCTGGCTTCTTGTCTTCGGCCATGGCGGACGGCGCCTGCGCCAGGGCGGCAAGGGCAGTGGCGACGGCGAGGGCGGCGACGGCGGAGGGAGTGCGGTGCAGTGGTTTCATAAAGTCTTTCCGGTCTTAGGGCGCGGCAGGCGCGGTCCAGCCGCCGCCTGCTGCACGGTACAGGGCGATCCAGGCGGCGCTGCGTTCGCGCTGCAGGTTCACCACTGTGTTTTCTGCGGCCAGCCGCGTGCGGCGGGCGTCTTCCAGTTCGAGCAGGCTGGCCAGCCCGTTCTTGTAGCGTTCTTCGGTTGCGGTAAAGAAGGTGCGGTAGCCTTCCAGCGCGGTCTGCGCGTCTTCGGCGCGTTCCTGGGTGCTTTGCAACGCCACCAGGGCCTGTTCGACTTCCGACACGGCGAGGCGAACGCTGGCCTTGTAGTTCGACACGGCGGCCTCGTAGCGGGCGCGCGAAGCTTCCACATTGGCGCGGCGCACGCCCCAGTCGATGATCGGCAAGGTCATTTGCAGCGGGCCGATGGTCCACACATTGGCGGTGATGTCCTGGCCGTCGGCATGCAGGCGGCCGCGCCCGATGGAGCCGGAAAGCCCCAGGCGCGGCAGGCGTTCGGCGCGCGCACTGGCGACATCGTAGCTGGCTGCCGCCACTTCGCGTTCGGCATTGAACACGTCCGGCCGCTGGCCGATTACCTGGGCCGGCACCGAATCGATGGCCACGCCGGCGGCCGGCGACAGTATGGCATTGGCTGCGCTGTCGGCCAGGCGTGCACGCAGGTCCGGTTCCGGAATGGCGGTCAGCGCCACCAGTACTTTCAGTTCGCTGTCGCAGGCGGCGCGCTGGGCAACGGCTCGGTTATTGCCGTCCGCGGCGCTGGCGCGCGCCAGGGCATTGGCGGCAGTCGATTGGAAGCCGGCCTTGGTGGTGATATCGGTCAGGCGCGCGGTATGGGTGCGCGAGGCGGCGTCCATGCGCGCCACGCTCAGCAGCTTTTCGCAGGCGCGCAGGCTGTAATACTGGTTGGCCGTTTCGGCCGCAACGCTGACGCGAGCCTCATGCCAGCCCGCCTGTGCGCCTTCATGGCGCGCGATGGCGGCATTGCGGCGCGCACGGCCGCCGCCGAACAGGTCGATTTCCCACTGGGCCTGGGCCAGCAGCTGGGTGGTGGTATTGGTGGGAGCATTGGCGGACTGCTGGCTCATGCGGGTGGACGTCAGCACGCCGCTCAGCGAGGGGGCGAGGGCGGCGCCGGCTGCGGTACGCTCGGCGCTTGCTGCGGCGAAGCGCGCCTGGGCGCTGGCGATGGTGGGGCTGGCCGCCTGGGCGGCTTCAATCAATTGCACCAGCAACGGGTCGGACTGGCGCTGCCACCAGTTTGCCAGTTCGCCGGTGCTGCCATTGTGCGGCAGGGGCGCCTGCCATTGTTGCGGCGTATCCGCCGCGACCTTGTTCGCCGGTCCGGTGACGCCGCAGGCGCTGAGCGCCAGCATGGCCGCCACCGATAGCGGGACCTGATATTTCTTCATGCCGTCCTTTCATTTTGCGCAACGTGAATTAGAGCATATAAATCAAACAATTAACATCCTGATACAAAGGAGTCTTTGCCCTCAATCCGGCGCCTAGCGTATAAAGAAAGTCCTGCGAATCATTGTATTGGGACGACATCATGCGAGGCTGGATACTCGGCGCCGTGCTGGCGGCGCTACCCCAAGCCGCCCTGTGGGCGGCGCCGCTGGCCGGCGAACAGGCTGCTGTCCATGTGCTGAACCGCCTGGCTTACGGGCCGCGGCCGGGCGATATCGAACGGGTGCGCCAGTCCGGTGTGCAAGCTTATATTGATGAGCAACTCAGTCCGCCCCCCTTGCCCGTGGCGCTGGCCCAGCGGCTGGACAAGCTGGAAATGCTGAAAATGCCTGCCGGCGAAGCCTTGCAGCGATTCCAGGAGGCACGAAATGGTGACCAGGGCGAGCGCCGCGAAGTGGTGCAGCAGATGGCATCGGAAGCGGCCGAAGCCCGTTTGCTGCGCGCCATCGAGAGCCCGCGCCAGCTGGAAGAGGTGATGGTCGACTTCTGGTACAACCATTTCAACGTGTTTTCCGGCAAGGGCCAGGACCGCGCCCTGGTCATCAGTTACGAGCGCGATGCGATCCGCCCGTTCGTGTTCGGCTCCTTCCGCCAGATGCTGGGCGCCACGGCCCACCACCCGGCCATGCTGTTCTACCTGGATAACTGGGTTTCGAAGGCAGGCGGCCTGAATGAAAACTATGCGCGCGAGCTGATGGAACTGCACACCCTGGGCGTGGACGGCGGTTACACGCAAAAGGACGTGACAGAGCTGGCGCGCATGCTGACCGGTTGGACTTACCGCCCGAAGCGAGATGCCCAGTTCGCGTTCGATCCCCGCCGCCACGATAACGGCGCCAAGAGCTGGCTGGGCAAACCAGTAGCCGCGCGGGGCGAGGCGGAAGGCGAGTACGCGCTTGACGTGCTGGCCGTGCACCCGGCCACCGCGCGCAATATCAGCCGCAAGCTGGCCCAGTACTTCGTGGCTGACCAGCCCCCGCCGGCCCTGGTCGAACGCATGGCGCAGGCGTGGATCGCCAGCAAGGGCGATATCCGCACCGTGCTGCGCACCCTGTTCGCCAGCCCGGAATTCATGGACCAGCAGTATGCCGGCGCCAAGTTCAAGACGCCTTACCAGTACGTGGTGTCCGCCTCCCGCGCAGCCGCCATGCCGATGCCTGAAGTGAAGCCGCTGGTTGGCATCCTGAACCGCCTTGGCATGCCGCTGTATGGCTGCCAGACCCCGGACGGCTACAAGAATACGGAAGGGGCCTGGCTCAACCCCGATGGCCTGAGCCGCCGCATCAGCTATGCGCTGGCGCTTTCCTCCGGCGTCGATGCAGGGACGGTGCAGGAGGCGCTCGGCAAATCGGTCTCGAAGCAGACCGCGGCCATCGTCGCCGGCAGCAACGAGCGCCTGCGCGCCGCCATGCTGCTCGGCAGTCCAGACTTCATGCAACGCTAACGGAGCGCGCCATGCAACGACGCCAATTCCTGAATGCCTTTGCCGCCAGCGCCGGCCTGATGCTGCCGCTTGGCCCCCATGCCTGGGCCGCAACCATGGCCCCCGGCAGCAGCGCGCCAACTGCGAAAAAACTGATCGTCGTCATGCTGCGCGGCGCAGTCGACGGCATGAACGTAGTCGCCCCCGTGGCGGATCCCGAGTATGCCCGCCTGCGCCCGAATATCGCGCTGGGCAGGCCCGGCGCCGATGACGGCGCGCTGAACCTGGACGGCTATTTCGGCCTGCATCCGGCGCTGGCGCCGCTGATGCCGCTGTGGGAGCAAAAGAAGCTGGCCTTCGTGCACGCCAGCGGATCGCCCGACGCCAGCCGTTCCCATTTCGACGCGCAAGACTATATGGAATCGGCCACGCCGGGCGTGAAGAGCACGCAGGACGGCTGGATGAACCGCCTGCTTGGAAGCCTTCCTGGCGAAACCACGCCGACGCGGGCGCTCAGTATCGGACCTGTGATGCCGCGCGTACTGTCCGGCGCACTGCCTGCAACCAACCTCGCCAATGGCGCGGCCGGCACCCGTTCCACGCCGCTCGACCGGCCGCAGATCGCCAAAGCCTTCGACGCGCTGTATGCCGGCAATGAACGTTACGGCAAGGTGTACCAGGCCGGCCGCAAGGCGCATGAGGAAGTGATGGCGGCTGCCAACAGCGGCATGATGTCCGAAATGCAGGCCGCCGACAACGGAGCACCGCTGCCGAATGGATTCCCCGACGATGCCGGCAGGCTTGCCACGCTGATGCGCAACAACCCGAACATCCAGCTTGCCTTCATCGCCCTGGGCGGCTGGGATACCCACGCCAACCAGGGAGCAGGCACCGGCCAGTTGGCCAACCGCCTGCAGCCGCTAGGGCAGGGGCTGGCCACGCTGGCGCAGCGACTTGGCCCCTTGTTCGACGATACGGTGATCGTGGTGATGTCCGAATTCGGCCGCACCGCGCGCGAGAACGGCAACCGCGGCACCGACCATGGCCATGGCAACGCCATATGGCTGCTGGGCGGCAAGGTACAGGGCGGCAAGGTAGCGGGTGAATGGAAAGGCCTGGCCGACGTCCAGTTGAACGAAGGACGCGACCTGCCGGTCACCACCGATTTCCGGCAGGTGCTGGCCCACGTGGCCGAGCGCCATCTGCGACTGTCGGATACTGCGCTGGCGCGCACCTTCCCAGGCCTTCCGGCTGGCGCACGCCTGCAGCTGCTGGCTTAACCCTTCACGCCGAACTGGGTGACCGGCGACGCCAGGCGTGGCGCTACAAGGTCAAGGCTTGGTAGTAAAATCGATCTGGGAGGCCGGCGACGGCCTGCTGGCCAGGCGCTTGCAGCGCGTGTTGCCACGTTGCAGCATCCTGCATGGCGTTCGGACGTGGTTGGGGACAAGAATAATGCTGAAGTTTCTTTGGAAGTTGACCAGCCCCGATGAGCGGTCGGAGAACACCCTTGGCATGCTTGCCGCGGTGTTCAGCCTGCTCGCCCTGGGGTGGCTGATACTGGCTTAAGCTGCCGGCCCATGGTGGTGCTGCTGCGGTATCCGCGCAGCCAGTGCCAGCCGAATGGGCCGAGCAGGAAAATGCCCAGCGCCAGGTGCAGCAGCGCTGCAACCGTGCCCGCCTGTTCTTCGCCCAGGTAGTAGATGGCCACGGCGCTCATGCACAACAGCACCAGCAAGGCCCCCAGGAACAAGCCGCTGCCGCGGTGCTTCTTGCGCCGCCAGCCCGCGCGCATGTGCAGGCTCCATAAAGATCCGGTGAACGCCGCCAGGCCGAAGCCGCCGGCCGCGTGCAGCATGGCAGTGTAGACGCGGGCATCGCCCGGCAAGCGCCAGGGCAGGTCCATCTCGGCACGCATGACCAGCGTGCCCGGCGCCAGCAGCAAGCCGGTAACCAGCATCAGCAGCAGCGCGCCAAGCAGCGCGCGCAGGAACCAGTGCGGATAGCCCTTCATGCCAATCGCCCTCCCAGGCGCGCCAGCAACGGGCCGCGCGTTTCG
>DASWTB010000522.1:0-4128 GCA_036402315.1 Pseudoduganella sp.
AGATCAAAAGCCTCGAACCAGAACCAACGGCACATGATCTGACAGGGTCTGACCCTGCGGGTCTGACCCAGGTTTACCGGTTTTGAACAACGAACATACATGAGCAACGACAAAAAAACTGCTGCCCCGGCCCCAGCGCCGAATTTCCTGCGCAATATCGTTGAAGCCGACCTGGCCTCCGGCGCGACTAACCGCGCAGGCCTGCCGCCGGTCATTACCCGTTTCCCGCCGGAGCCAAACGGCTACCTGCACGTCGGCCACGCCAAATCCATCTACACCAATTTCGGCCTGGCACGCGATTACGGCGGCCGCTGCCACCTGCGTTTCGACGACACCAACCCTGAAAAAGAAGAACAGGAATACGTCGACTCCATCATCGACAGCGTGCGCTGGCTCGGTTTCGACTGGAACTACAAAGGCCCGGTCGGCGCCGGCGATCACCTGTATTACGCCTCCGACTACTTCGACAAGCTGTATGAAATGGCCGAATACCTGATCAAGGTCGGCAAGGCCTACGTCGACAGCCAAAGCGCCGAGGAAATGAAGAACACCCGCGGCGGTTTCGGCGTCGCAGGCACCAATTCGCCGTACCGCAACCGCTCGGTGGAAGAAAACCTGCAGCTGTTCCGCGACATGAAGGCGGGCAAATACCAGGACGGTGAGCACGCACTGCGCGCCAAGATCAGTGAAGACGCCATGTCCTCGCCGAACATGAACATGCGCGACCCGGCGATCTACCGTATCCGCCACGCCCACCACCACCGCACGGGTGATGACTGGTGCATCTACCCGATGTACGACTACACGCACCCGATCTCGGACGCGCTGGAAAACATCACCCATTCGATCTGCACCCTGGAATTCCAGGACCACCGCCCGTTCTACGACTGGCTGCTGGAAACCCTGTCGGAAGGCGGCTTCTTCACCAAGCCGGTGCCGCACCAGTACGAATTTGCGCGCCTGAACCTGACCTACATCGTCACCTCCAAGCGCAAGCTGCGCCAGATGGTGGAAGAAGGCATCGTCGACGGCTGGGACGACCCGCGCCTGCCAACCATGGCAGGCATGCGCCGCCGCGGCTTCACCCCGGAAGGCATCCAGCTCATGTGCGAACGCACCGGCGTCACCAAGTCCGACGGCTGGATCGACTTCGGCGTGCTGGAAGGCGCCGTGCGCGAGGACCTGGACCCGAAAGCGCCGCGCGCCATCGCCGTGCTGCGCCCGCTGAAGCTGATCGTCGAGAATTTCCCGGAAGGCCAGTCGGTCGAATGCACTTCGCCGGTCCACCCGCACCACCCTGAGCTGGGCCACCGCACCTTCCCGTTCACCCGCGAACTGTGGATCGAAGAAGAAGACTTCATGGAAGTGCCGGCCAAGGGCTACTTCCGCTTCACCCCTCCGGTGGGCGACCAGCCGGGCGCCCGCGTGCGCCTGAAATACGGCTTCGTGGCCGAATGCACCGGCTATGACAAGGACGAAAACGGCAAGGTCACCGCCGTGCGCGTGAAGTACTTCGAGGATTCCAAGTCCGGCACCCCGGGCGCCGACACCTACAAGGTGAAAGGCAATATCACCTGGGTCAGCGCCGAAGCCGCACTGGAGGCGGAAGTGCGCCTGTACGACCGCCTGTTCACCGAAGAAAAGCCGGACGCCGGCGGCAAGGACTTCAAGGAGTTCCTGAACCCGAAAGCGCTGGAGATCGTGAAAGCCTACCTGGAACCAGGCTTGAAGGATGCCGTCGCCGAACAGCGCTTCCAGTTCGAGCGCCACGGTTACTTCGTGGCGGACCGCGTGCTGTCGCAACCAGGCCAGCCGGTCTTCAACCGCATCGTCACCCTGAAGGACAGCTGGGCGAAATAAACTGACCCGGACTGTGACAAAAAAGCCGCCTTTTGGCGGCTTTTTCATTGTTAGTTTGATTTCAATCAAAGTGGCGTTTTTGCAACTTGACCTTGAATAGGGGAAATTCTTATAGTCGCGCAATGACCCGCCTACAACTCAGCCTGCTTTCCCCCGCCAAACCCTTGTGGTGGCTGGGGGTTGCGCTGTCGCTGGGCGTCGGCCTCGGGCTCTACACCGTTGCCACGCGCTCG
This sequence comes from Pseudoduganella sp., assembly GCA_036402315.1. Classification (GTDB taxonomy): domain Bacteria; phylum Pseudomonadota; class Gammaproteobacteria; order Burkholderiales; family Burkholderiaceae_D; genus Rugamonas. The sequence goes on from DASWTB010000522.1 coordinate 2,094, forward strand.
GTCGAAAATGAAGCGCGCGCACGCTTCCACAACCAGGCCCGCAACACGCAGTTCAATATCAATGCCAGCATCAAGGCCTACACCGATGTCTTGCGGGCGGCCGCCAGCTACTTCCAGGCCGGCGGCGAAGTCACCCGCGAAACTTTCCACCGCTATGTGCAGGGACTGGACCTCGAGCACAACTATCCGGCCATCGACAATATCAACTTCGCCGAGTACTTCACCGATGCCCATCGGGCTGCAGCCGAAGCCCGCCAGCGCCAGCTCTCAGACAACTTCTACCCGATCTACCGTATCCACCCAGAGGGAAAACGTGCCGAATACGCGGTGCTGACGCTGATCGAGCCGCTCGAAGGCTTCAGCGATCGTTACGGCCTCGATATCGCGGCCCGCCCCGGGGTAGCGGGTGCGCTGTTCGCCGCACGCGACCAGGGCGCCATGAGCAGCTCCGGCCAACCCATCCCCCTGCGCAGTGCGCCCAGCCATGTCGGCATGGCGATGCGCATTCCGATCTACCGCAACGGCATGCCTGTCACCACGGTCGCGGAACGGCGCCTGGCCTGCGTCGGTTCGGTCGGCCTGGGCTTCAGCGTGCCGCGCCTGGTGGAAGCTGCATTGGGCGAAATGCCGGTACGCGCAGTGCGCATGACGCTGCGCGACAGCAGCAGCATCGGCAGGCCATCCACCCTGCTGTTCGACAGCCAGCCCAATGCGCCGGCCGCGGACAATGAACATTTCGTCACCGAATTACCGGTACAGTTCCATGGCCGCACCTGGCATGCCCAATTCAGCGTGCCGAAGCGTGCGCTGTTTTCGAACTTCGACCATTTCCTGCCCACGCTGGCCGGCAGCATGGGCTTCGGCGCCAGCGTGCTGATTTACGCGCTGTTCGTCACGCTGGCATCCTCGCGCCGCCGCGCCGTCAAGCTGGCGCGGGCCATGACGCGCGAATTGCGCGACAGCCAGGCGCGCCTGCAACTGTCGCACCATCGCCTGCGGCGCCTCGCCGCACACGCGGACCACATCAAGGAAGAAGAGCGCAAGCGCATCGCGCGCGAGATCCATGATGACCTGGGCCAGAACCTGCTGGCCTTGCGCATAGAAGCCGACATTCTTGCCACACGCACCGAGAAAACCCACCCGCGCCTGCATGCGCGGGCGCGGGCCACGCTGCACCAGATCGACAACACCATTCGCAGCGTACGCCAGATCATTAACGACTTGCGGCCGAATGTGCTGGACCTCGGCCTGTCGGCTGCAGTGGAGTGGCAGATCGCGCAATTCCGCCTGCGCTCGGGCATCAAATGTGAATTTATCGAAGACGCGGTGGCCGACCATGGCGTCGATGACCATTGCGCAACCGCCTTCTTCCGCGTGCTGCAGGAATCGCTAAGCAATATCCACCAGCATGCGGCGGCCACTGTGGTGCGGGTCGAATTGCAGCAATCGCATGGCATGCTGCGCATGACCATCAGCGACAACGGCATCGGCATCAATACAGCCAATCGGCACAAGGCGGGGTCGTTTGGCCTGGTCGGCATTGAGGAGCGCATCAGCCTGCTCGGCGGGAACTGCTCGATCAACAGTCTTCCGCACGGCGGCACCACGGTCAGCATTGCGGTGCCGGTCGGCTACCGCGTGGCGCCTGCCGACGACGATCTCCGCCTCAGCGCTTAGGCATTTTTACCACGCGGTAGGAGTTTACCTGCCGCTATTGATCCAGATCAAACTCTATTTCCTTGGTTCAGCAAAAATGCATTCGTAACATTTGACGACGCGACAAGCTATTGATTTGAAAGGATCTTCCTAGTGTTGTTTATGCCGCGCACGCTTGAATTGTTACTTGCATTAGTGGGGGCTCGATCTATACTTGAGCTAGTTGATCCACATCAACATCTGTGTTCCCAACTCCGAACACACCAGATGCCTGGCACCACGAACACCAGCCCCCTAGAACGGCGTCTTCTCTCTCTCAGTCAGTCTTACATTCGCTCACTTTTAAAGGGATTGTCACTCATGATTTCTGCTGAAAGCT
>DASWTB010000523.1:0-1954 GCA_036402315.1 Pseudoduganella sp.
GAAGATCGAGCTGTCGTCGTCGCAGCAGACCGAAATCAACGAGCCGTACATCGCCATGGCGAACGGCGCGCCGGTCCACCTGAACCTGAAGATGACCCGCGCCAAGCTGGAGTCGCTGGTTGAGGAACTGATCAACGCGACGATCGAGCCATGCCGCATCGCCATCAAGGATGCGGGCGTCAAGGTATCCGACATCGATGACATCATCCTGGTCGGCGGCATGACCCGTATGCCTAAGGTGCAGGAAAAAGTGAAAGAGTTCTTCGGCAAGGATCCACGCAAGGACGTGAACCCTGACGAAGCAGTGGCCGTTGGCGCCGCGATCCAGGGCGCAGTTCTGTCGGGCGACCGCAAAGACCTGCTGCTGCTGGACGTGACCCCGCTGTCCCTGGGTATCGAAACCCTGGGCGGTGTGATGACCAAGATGATCCACAAGAACACCACGATTCCTACCAAGTTCTCGCAAGTGTTCTCGACCGCCGACGACAACCAGCCGGCCGTGACCATCAAGGTGTACCAGGGTGAACGCGAAATCGCCGCCGGCAACAAGGCGCTGGGCGAATTCAACCTGGAAGGCATTCCGCCGGCAGCGCGCGGCACCCCGCAGATCGAAGTGACCTTCGACATCGACGCTAACGGCATCCTGCACGTGGGCGCGAAAGACAAGGCCACCGGCAAGGAAAACAAGATCACCATCAAGGCAAACTCCGGCTTGTCCGAAGAGGAAATCCAGAAGATGGTGAAGGATGCGGAACTGAACGCGGAAGAAGACAAGAAGCTGAAGGAACTGGCCGAGTCGCGCAACCAGGCCGACGCGCTGGTGCACAGCACCCGCAAGTCCCTGACCGAGTACGGCGACAAGCTGGAAGGCGGCGAGAAAGAGAAAATCGAAGCTGCGATCACCGACCTGGAAGCCGCTATCAAGAACGGCGACAAGGCAGCGATCGACGCCAAGGTGGCAGCACTGTCCGAAGCTTCGCAGAAGCTGGGCGAGAAGATGTACGCTGACATGCAGGCGCAGCAAGGCGCTGCCGGCGCAGCCGGTGCCGCCGGTGCTGGTGCACAGGCGGAAGCCAAGCCAGCCCAGGACGACGTGGTCGACGCCGACTTCAAGGAAGTCAAAGACAGCAAGTAAGCTTCAAATCCGGTCAACACGATGACCTGCCGAGCCGAGCATCCAACAGGGGCTCGCTCGGCTTTTTCGCATAAATTGGTACACCATGGCAAAGCGTGATTTTTACGAGATCCTCGGGGTCGCTAAGAACTCGTCCGAAGACGAAATCAAGAAGGCCTATCGCAAACTCGCGATGAAATACCATCCGGACCGCAATCCGGATAGCAAAGAGGCCGAAGAGAAGTTCAAGGAGGTCAAAGAGGCCTACGAGATGCTGACCAACCCGGAGAAGCGCGAAGCGTACGACCGATACGGTCACGCTGGCGTCGACCCGAACATGGGCGGCATGGGCGGCGGTGGCGGCTTCGGCGGCTTTGGCGACGCCTTCGGCGACATCTTCGGCGACATTTTCGGCGGTGGCCGCAGCCGCTCTTCCGGCCCGCAGGTTTACCGCGGCGCCGACCTGCGCTACAACCTGGAAATCACCCTGGAGCAGGCCGCCCACGGCTTCGACACCACCATCCGCGTGCCGAGCTGGGACAAGTGCGACACCTGCCACGGCTCCGGCGCCAAGCCGGGCACCCAGCCGGTCACCTGCTCCACCTGCGGCGGCCACGGCCAGGTGCGCATGCAGCAGGGCTTCTTCAGCATCCAGCAGACCTGCCCGAAATGCCACGGCACCGGCAAGATCATTCCTGAACCATGCCCATCGTGCTCCGGCGCGGGCCGCATCAAGCGCAACAAGACGCTGGAAGTGAAGATCCCGGTCGGCATCGACAACGGCATGCGCATCCGCTCCACCGGCAACGGCGAGCCGGGCACCAACGGCGGGCCGCCGGG
>DASWTB010000524.1:0-1644 GCA_036402315.1 Pseudoduganella sp.
AGCCGTGCTGCGCGGCGAAATTCCGGTGCCGGACGCGATCGCACAGCAGGTAGGCCACTGCAAAGAAGTCGCCCGCGCTCTCGCTGCGCGCGCCGCTGTCCTGTAAAATGGTGGGTTTGGTCTCGGGGCAGGGCGGCGGCAGATGGCAAATCAGTACGATGTAGCGGTGATCGGCGCGGGCGCGGCGGGCATGATGTGCGCGGCCACGGCCGGCAAGCGTGGCAAGCGCGTGGTGCTGATCGACCATGCCGGCAAGCTGGCGGAGAAGATCCGCATCTCCGGCGGTGGTCGTTGTAACTTCACCAATATTAACGCCGGCCCGGCCAATTTCCTGTCCGAAAACCCGCACTTCGCCAAGAGCGCGCTGTCGCGCTTCACGCCGCAAGATTTCCTGGCGATGGTGAAGAAGCACCGCATCGGCTTCCACGAAAAGCACAAGGGACAACTGTTCTGCGATGACTCCGCCGAGCAGATCATCCAGATGCTGAAGGATGAATGCTCCGATGGCAACGTGCACTGGCGCATGCCCGCGAAAGTGGATGCGCTGCAGCAGAACGGCGCCGGCTACATCCTGCAAACGAACGAAGGCGAAGAAATCCACGCAGGATCGATTGTTGTCGCCACTGGCGGCTTGTCGATCCCCAAAATCGGCGCAACCGATTTCGGCTACCGTATTGCCAAGCAATTCGGCCTGAAGCTGGTCGACCCGCGCCCCGCCCTCGTGCCGCTGACATTCGATGCGCAGGAATGGGCGCCGTTCGTGCCGTTGTCCGGCGTGTCGCTGGAAGTGGGCGTGGAAACCGGCTCGCTGAAAGGCCGCAACCCGACTGGCGCCCGTTTCCGCGAAGACCTGCTGTTCACCCACCGCGGACTGAGCGGCCCCGCCATCCTGCAGATTTCCTCGTTCTGGCAGCCCGGCGCCCCGATCACCATCAACCTGCTGCCTGAAATGGACTTGGCGCAAACGCTGATCGAAGGGAAGGGCAGCCTGAAGAAGCAGCTCGGCAACCTGCTGGCGCAGTGGCTGCCCGCCCGCCTGGCGGAAGGCTTGCTGCAAGTGCAAGGCCTGGACCCCGAAGCGCGCATCGCCGACATGAAGGACGACACACTGCGCAAGCTGGGCCGCGCAGTCAACCAGTGGACCATCACCCCGAACGGCTCGGAAGGCTACCGCAAGGCCGAAGTCACGCGCGGCGGCGTGGACACCCGCGAGCTGTCCCAGCAATCGATGGAATGCAAGAACGTGCCAGGCTTGTACTTCATTGGTGAAACAGTGGACGTGACCGGATGGTTGGGCGGCTACAACTTCCAATGGGCCTGGGCGTCCGGAGTGGCTGCTGGCCTCGCGATCTGATATCATCCCACTTCCGGCAACGCAATTTTCGCCGGATTCATGATGTTAGCTGGGCTGAAATATTGCCCGCGAAAGACGTCGATATCCCCTTCGGAACCGCCTGAGTGGCCGGTTTGGCGTCTATTGTCTCTTCCATTTTTGAGCAAAACCTGCTAATATCGCTGTCTTTCCTGAACCCTAACGGTTTGAATTTTTACATGACTACTATCCGCCTTAAAGAAAACGAGCCGTTCGAAGTCGCAATGCGTCGCTTCAAGCGCACCATCGAAAAGACCGGTCTGCTGACCGAA
>DASWTB010000525.1:0-8909 GCA_036402315.1 Pseudoduganella sp.
GGCTGGCTGCGGCGTGAGGACGTCCTCAATTGCTTGCCCTTGGGGCAATTGCGGCGGCGCCTGCGGCGCCGCCCGCCAGCATGAACAGCGGCACCCCGTGCCAGCCACCTGAGAAACCTTGCCATGCGCCCCTTCAGCGAAGGCCCCTTATTGACCGACCTGTAGCAACCCACCATGCTGCAGGCCTACCACCATCACTGAAAGGCTGCACGATGTACCGGGCCAGTGCCCGGCCAAACCGAAGCCGGGGAGGTTGCCGATGAAAACGTCCCCAAGCCCGGGCCGGCACGGCTGCCGGGCCCCGGCCCACCTATTTTGCTGAAGGAGAAGCCATGAAAACCTCATCGACACCGGTGCCGGGCCATCGCCCCGGCCGCCACCTGCAACTGCCCGACGATCCGCACCATGATGCGTATTTTCATCAAGGGAAGCCTGCAGCGCCTGCGGTCTGCCAGGACTGCCATGCCGTGTTCCAGCATGGACACTGGGCCAGGGGCCAGGCGCCGCGCGGCGCGGCCGACGCGCTATGTCCCGCCTGCCAGAGGATACGCGAGCAACAGCCCGGCGGGTACGTGACGCTGGAAGCCGCGCTGACCGCGCGCGAGCAGGACGAACTGGTACGCCTGCTGCGCAACGTCGAGCATCGCGAAACCATCGACCATGCCATGGAGCGGATTATCGACATGACGGCCGCGCCCGGAAAACTACTGGTCACGACGACCAGCCCCCATCTGGCGCAAACCCTGGCGGCGGCTGTTGAACGTGCCATGGGCGGTCAAGCCGAATATGCATTCAGCCGCGATGAACATCTGCTGCGGGTGCGCTGGCAGCGCGAGTAGGACGGATGGCCGGGAGTACATCATGAAGATCGGCTATCTGCACCTCATCGTGCTCTTGCTGTTGCTGCTGGCACTATTGCTCTGGCTGCCAGGCTTGGGCGCTGCCGCGGCGGCCGCGTGCCGCCCCTGAACGGCGTGCTTGACTTAGGTCATGTCGCATCTTGCACCATCTTACTAAGATCTTTTCCAGGCATCCGGCCGGGTGCCCACAAACAATCAGGAAAGCGAGGACTATCATGGCGAACCACCTGACCCGTTTTGACCCGTTCAGCGACATCGCGCGCTTGGAGCCTTTCCACAACCTCGAAGAATGGATGCGCGACTTCAGCCTGCGTCCAGCCCTGCGTGACTGGAACGTGGAGCCGCGCATCAAGATGGATGTCGAGGAGGGCGACACGGCCTATACCGTCAAAGCGGACATTCCGGGCGTTAAGAAGGAAGACATCCAGGTCGACGTTGACGGCAACGAAGTGACCATTTCTGCCGAACTCAAGCGCGAAAGCGAAAAGAAAGATGGCAAGAGCCTGCGCAGCGAACGCTACTACGGACAACAGACGCGCAGCTTCACATTGGCGAGCGATATTGATGATGCCAAAGTGGAGGCCAAGTATGCGGACGGCGTGCTGGTGCTGACGCTGCCAAAAAAACCGGGAAAATCGTCGAAGCACGTGGCGATCAATTAATTCCCTTCGGTGCTGGCCGGAGCGCTGGTCGGTACTGGCCGAGCTACCTATCGATCGGGCGCGCTACCATCGTGTCCCGCGGAGGGAACGTCCTGCAGTGCCCAGGGCGGGTAATGGCGGAGCATGGCGGCGGCATAGGCCTCGCTCGGCACAGCCTGCCGCATGGCTTCCTGCAGGGCGGCGCGCTCAGGGGCCTTCACCATTGCCGTCGACAGATCCGCACGCGCGGCACGTCGGCCAGCGGTGGGAGCGCTGCCTGGATTTGGCCGCCCTGCAGCGGCCTGGCTATCGCCTGGCATCGGCAACGCCGTGCGAGCGGCACTGGCGGGCCAGCTCGTCGGCCATATGGGGATATGGCTGTCCCGAAGCGATCGCTGCACACCACGCCGATTAGTCGGCGGTGGCATGCGCAATCGAGCGCGATACCTGCCACATGCGCCGCCCCGTCATTGCGGCGCTTCCGGCTACCGGCTTAGGTAGCGCCTCGCCAGCTTCATGCCGCTGTCGGCTGCTGCGCCACGCCACCAGCGGCCATGGCTTGCAGCCGCAGCCGGTCAAGGATGCGCAGGTCGCGGTTGTGCAGCGCGACGATGCCAGCCTGGCGCAAGCGCGACAACTGGCGGCTCACGCTCTCCACGGTCAACCCAAGGTAGGCGCCGATTTCCTCACGCGACATGCGCAGCTGGAAACTGGTGGACGAGTAGCCGCGCTCGGCATACCGGTCGGCAAGGTTGATGAGGAAGACGGCCAGGCGCTGGTCGGCATGCATGCGGCTGAGCAACTGCAGCGCCGCCTGCTCCCGTTCGATCTCCAGGCTTAAGGCTCGGTGAAAGCACTGCAGCAGGCCAGGAATCTGCAGCGACAATTCCTGTAACAGGACGAAGGGGATCGCGCAGACCTCACTGTCCTCCAACGCCACGGCGCTGCAAGTATGGCGGCCGCTGCCGATAGCTTCCATGCCCATCAGGTCGCCCGCCATGCAGAAGCCGCCGATCAATTGGCCACCCCGTTGGCTCAGCTGCACGGTCTTGAAATGGCCAAAGCGCACCGCGTACAGGTGCAGGAAGTCGTCGTTCTCCTGGTAAAGCGTTGCGTCCCGAGCGACCCGGCGGCGCTGCACAAACAGCGGCGCCAGGCGCAGCGCGTGGTCCTCCGTCAAGCCGTGGCCCACACATAGTTGTTCAAAACTGCAGAGCGAACAGCGGGCCGTGTGCTGGACGGCAGCGGGACCCGGCCGGCTGCCGGAGGGGCTAAATTGAAGGATTGGACTCATGGCTTGCTCCCGTTGCCTACGGTCCAAGTATCGTGCCGGTGCCCGGCTGGCGGTATCGGGCATCCAAGGCAAACGCTGTAGGGATTACCTGACACGTGGCGCCGCCATGCGGGGGCGGAATCGATTAAAGCCGAAATTGCCAGCCACCAGAGCCCAAGGACCGCCGCCAGCAGCAGAAGCGCCTCAACGCGCCGATGGTGGGGGATGCCTTCCCCCGGCAGGCCCTCCTTCATACCGTGGAGCATGGCGGCAATCAAGTGTTCATGATGCAAGCGGGAACTGATGAAGACTGCCACGGCGTGCAGTACTACCAGGCCCGGCATGGCGTTGGCGAGCCTTTCGTGCGGTTTGGGTTGGGGCATGCATGGCAACCTCCTGCGCTAATGGTTTAGTCTGCGCGTAGCCAGAGCGTGCTTGCCATGACCTGGATCGAACGGCTGACGCAGCGTCCGCATGAGGCGGATGAGCGGTCGGATTTGATCTGGATCATGGTTTGCCGGGGACTCGGCGCGCAGCATGCGTATAAGTGCTTGGCCCGCGAGCCTTGCTCGACGCAGCGACGGCCGCACAACAAGCCAATGGAGAATAGGATGAGAGCGCTATGGATGCTGCTGCTGATGCTGTGGTCCCTGCTGTTGGCCGGTTGCGGCTACAACAAGCTCCAGTCGAACGATGAGCAAATCAAGGCCAGTTGGTCCGAGGTGTTGAACCAGTATCAACGGCGCGCCGATCTGGTGCCGAACCTGGTGAACACCGTCAAGGGATATGCTGCCCACGAAAGCGCTGTCCTTGCGGAAGTGGCGGCAGCGCGCGCCAGTGTGGGGACGATACGCGCAACCCCCGATCTGGTGTATGACCCGCAGGCGTTTGCAAAATTCCAGTCCGTCCAGGGAAGCCTGTCGAACGCATTATCGCGGTTGCTGGCAGTCTCGGAGAACTATCCCCAACTGAAGGCCGATGCCAATTTCCGCGACCTCCAGGCACAGTTGGAAGGCACGGAGAACCGCATTGCGGTGGCGCGCAACCGGTATATCAGCGCGGTGCAGCAGTACAACGTGACGGTGCGGTCATTTCCATCCAGCTTGACCGCCATGGCATTTGGCTACCAGGTCAAGGCAAATTTCAGCGTGGAGATCCAGCGCATGATAGCCGCTTTACCGCAAGTCAAATTTGATCCCCGGCCAGCGGCGACGGCGGTGGAGGGAAGATGAAAGCCTTGGCGCGCTGCCTGTCGGCGGGAATGCTGTGGGGCGCAATGCTGCTGGCCCAGGCGCAGCTTGCTGTGCCGCCCCTGAACAGCCCGGTAATTGACCTGACCGCGACACTGTCGCGCGACCAGATAGCGGAGCTGGCGCAACTTCTGAGCAGCTTCGAATCGAAAAAAGGCAGTCAGATTGTCGTGCTGCTGGTGCCGACCACGGCGCCGGAGACAATTGAGCAATATGCACTGCGGGTGGCGGAGCAGTGGAAGCCAGGGCGCAAGAAAATAGACGATGGCGCATTGCTGCTGGTGGCCAAACAAGACCGTACGATGCGTATCGAAGTGGGCTACGGTTTGGAGGGAGCACTCAACGATGCCAGCAGCAAGCGCATTATTGCCGAGGTGATTACGCCACGGTTCAAAGAAGGCGATTTCTATGGCGGCGTCCGGGCCGGCGTCGACAGCATGATGCGCGTGATAGACGGCGAAGCGCTGCCTGCACCGCCAGGGAGAGGCGGCCAGGCCGAGGGCGATCTTGGCCGCCTGCTGCCGGTTCTGTTCGTACTGGTCATCTTCGCCGGCAGCCTGCTGCGCGCGATACTGGGCCGGGTGGCCGGTGCATTAGTGACTGGTGCCGGCGCTGCGCTGGTTGCGTGGGCGCTGGCCGGCGCGTTATCGGTGGCAGTGCTGGCCGGTATCCTGGCCATGTTGTTCACCATGTTCGGCGGTGGCATGAGCCGGCATTGGGGCGGCTACGGACATCACGGCTACGGCGGCCACGGCGGCTTTGGCGGCGGTGGCGGCAGGTTCGGCGGCGGCGGCGCGTCTGGCAGGTGGTGACATGGACCTCATGCGCATCGCAAAGCATCTGCTGCTGGCGGACAGGCAGTTGCGGCGGGCCTTTCCGGCAGCGGTGCTGACGCAGATCGAACAGGCTGTTCGCCGCGCCGAAAGCCTGCACGCCGGACAAATCTGTTTCGTGGTGGAGGGCGGCTTGGACCCGCAGTCGCTGTGGCGCGGGCAGCTGGCGCGGGAGCGCGCGATCGAAGTGTTCTCCCAACTGCGCATCTGGGACACTGAACATAACAACGGGGTACTGGCCTATGTCCTGCTCGCTGATCGGGCGGTTGAAATCATTGTCGACCGCGGCATCCATGCCAAGGCTGAAGCAGGCGTATGGGAGGAGATATGCCGTGCCATGGAATATGCGTTTCGGCGGGGCCAGTATGCGGAAGGCGTGCAGGCAGGTGTGCAAGCCGTGGCTGCCCAGCTCGGCCGCTGTTTTCCCATGTCCGCGCCAGGGCTCAATGAATTACCGGACCGCCCGCTGCGATTGGAGCGGCAGGCGCGCCGCGGGCAGTGAAGGCCCCACCGGTCGCGGGCCAGGTACGTGACCACGCCGCAGCAAGTCAGGAGCAGGCTTCATGAGTGAACCGCTATTCAGGGCGCGCGCCTTGAGCAAGACTTTCCGTACCGGGGATATCGAGGTGCGTGCCGTCGTGGATGTCGATCTCGACATTTTCCGGGGCGAAGTGGTGGTGCTGCTTGGTCCCTCAGGGAGCGGGAAGTCGACCTTGCTCAACATCTTCGGCGGCCTCGACACCGCCAGCGCCGGCAGCCTGACTTTCCAGCAGCAGACGCTGACTGAACTTGATGATAAGGCGCTGACCCAATATCGCCGTGAACATGTCGGGTTCGTGTTCCAGTTCTATAACCTGGTTCCCAGCTTGACGGCCTACGAGAACGTGGCCCTGGTGACTGAGATCGCGCGCCAGCCCATGCGTCCCGAAGAAGCCCTGGCCCTGGTCGGCCTGGCCGACCGCATGCACCACTTCCCGGCGCAGTTGTCGGGCGGCGAGCAGCAAAGGGTGTCGATCGCACGTGCCATTGCCAAGCGCCCGGATGTGCTGCTGTGCGACGAACCGACCGGGGCGCTCGACTCCAGGACGGGCATCATGGTGATTGAAGCGCTGTTGTCGGTCAACCGGCAGCTGGGCACCACCATCATGATCATCACGCACAATGCCAGCATCCAGGGCGTGGCGCACCGCGTGCTGCATTTTGCCGACGGCAGGATCGCGCGCGTTGTCACGAATGAGGTGCGGATTGCACCAGCGGAGTTGGCGTGGTAAGCCATGCGAACACTCGATATCAAACTGTTGCGCGACTTCCGGCGCCTGTGGGCACAAGCCCTGGCAATCGCACTGGTGGTGGCGGGCGGCGTGGCCACCATGGTGCTCGGCGTCGGCGCCCACCATTCGCTGGAAAAGACGCGTGATGCCTATTATGAGCAGTATGGCTTTGCCGACCTGTTCGCAACTGTACGCCGGGCGCCGCTGGAACTGCTGCCGCGCCTTGCGCAGCTGCCCGGCGTCAGCGTGGTTGAAACGCGCATCGCACAGTTGGCGCTGCTCGATATTCCCGATTACCGCGAACCGGCAACCGGGCATTTCATTTCGCTGCCGGAAAAGCGCGCGCAAGCGCTGAATCGCCTGTACCTGCGTTCCGGACGCTGGCCGGACCCGCAGAGTGACCACGAAGTTGTGGTCAGTGAGGGGTTTGCGACTGCCCATGGCTTCGCGGCGGGCGCGCGCTTTGCAGCGGTCATGAACGGACGCAAGCGTGAGCTGGTCATTGTCGGGACCGCCTTGTCGCCGGAGTCCATTTTCGCGGTCGGCCCCGGCGACATCATGCCGGACAACCGCCGCTTCGCCGTGGTGTGGATGCCGGAGCGCGCGCTCGCAGCGGCGTATAACCTGCAAGGGGCTTTTTCCTCGCTGTCCGTCAAGCTGCTGCCCCATGTCGATCCGGCGACGGTGTTGCCCCATGTCGATGCCTTGCTGCAGCGATATGGCGGGCGCGCCGCCTATGCGCGCAAGGACCAGGCTTCGCACGCCTGGCTCGACCATGAGTTGACGATGCTCGAGAACATGAGCCGCACTTTGCCACCGATCTTCCTGATGGTGACGGCTTTCCTGGTTAACCTGACGCTGGGCCGCCTGGTGGCCCTGGAACGTGAACAGATTGGCCTGCTGAAAGCACTTGGCTATTCCAACCGTAGCGTGGCCTGGCACTACCTGCAATTTGTGCTGGCGATTGCCGGCGCCGGCATCCTGATCGGCAGTGCCGCCGGGACCCTATGGGGCAGCCAGGTAACGCAGTTGTTTGGCGACTTTTTCCGCTTTCCTTTCTTGTTGTTCAGCAAGGAGATGACCCCCTATCTGCTGGGCGCCGGCCTCAGCATGGCCGCCGCGCTGGTCGGGGCGCTGCGGGCGATCCGCGAAGTAGTCAGCCTGGCGCCCGCCACCGCGATGCAGCCGCCCGCGCCCCCGCGCTATCGGCATCTCTGGCGTGGCAAAAACCCGCTTGGACACCTGCTTACCCAACCCATAGTAATGATGGCGCGTAACATCGTGCGCTATCCGGTGCGCAGTGCGTTCACCGTGCTGGGGATAGCCATGGCGGGGGGAATCCTGGTGGTGTCCCTGTTTGTCCGCGATACCATGGAAAACCTGGTCGACGTGACCTTCTTCCTGGCTGACCGGCAGTCTGCGACGCTGATCCTGGGCGAGCGTCGTTCCGCAAAAGTGGTCTACGAGGCAGCGCACCTGCCAGGCGTGCTGGCGGCACAGGCAGCGCGCGAGGTGCCGGTGCGCATCCGGCGTGGCAACATCGAACGGCGGGTCGTGCTAAGTGGCAGGCCGGACAGGGCGCAACTCAGCCGCGTGATCGATAACCGCTTGCATCCGGTCGTATTGCCGACGGAGGGCCTGGCCATGTCCAGTTATCTGGCGCGCATCCTCGGCGTCGGCCCGGGCGATGTGGTCGAGCTGGATTTGCTCGAAGGGAAGGACAGGACCACGACGGTGCCGGTGGCGGCCACGGTGGAGGACTATTTCGGCTTGCGCGCCATGATGGATGCCGATGCCTTGGCCCGCCTGATGCGCGAAGCGCCGGCAGTCAACAGCGTGCACCTGGCGGTCGACAGCAACCGCTTCGACGCCTTCTATTCGGCAGTGAAAGCGACCCCCAACCTGAGCGGCGTTGCGTTGCAGCACGCCTCGCTGGCCAATTTCCGGGAAGCGGTGGCGGTGCTGGTGACCACGATGGCCGGCATCTATACGGCGCTGGCCATCGTCATTGCATTCGGCGTGGTCTACAACAATGCACGGATTTCGCTTTCCGAACGGGCCCGCGACCTGGCCAGCATGCGCGTGCTTGGCTTCACGCGGGGCGAGGTGCTGCGCATCCCGTTGCTGGAACTGGCCGTGCTGACGGTACTGGCCCAGCCGCTCGGATGGAGCATCGGCTATGGGCTGGCCTGGATCATGAAAGTGCGGCTGGCCGGCGAAGTCATGCGGGTGCGCCTGGTGGTGGCGCCGATGACGTATGCCCTGGCCAGCCTGGTCATCATGGGCGCTGCTGCGCTCTCGGCCTTGGTGGTGCGCCGTCGCGTGTACGGGCTGGACCTGGTCGCCGTGCTGAAAACAAGGGATTGATCATGGAATTTCTGAAGAGACAAAAGATGGCGATCATCGCCGTGGCCGGGGTGCTGGGCCTGCTGGCCTGGATGGCATGGCCGCAGCCAGTGCCGGTCGAGCTGGCTGTGGTCGGGCAGCAGGCCATGGAGGTCACGGTGGACGAAGAGGCCCGCACGCGGGTGCGGCATATCTATACGGTCTCGGCGCCGGTCAGCGGCGCAGTGCAGCGCGCCCGGCTTGAAGCCGGCGACGCAGTGGTCGCTGGCGAGACGGTGGTGGCGGTCATGCGCCCCGCCGTGGCGCCATTCCACGACGCCCGCCTGCACCAGGAACTCGCGGCAGCGGCGGCTGCAGCCGAAGCCGCGATTGGCCTGGCCGAAGCGGAACGGCGGGCGGCAGGGGTGGCGCTGCAGTACATCAAAACCGAGTTCG
>DASWTB010000526.1:0-9495 GCA_036402315.1 Pseudoduganella sp.
GCGTCGAATTATGCCTAACAAAGCCACGTCGATCACTCCGATCTCCTGCCGACTAGACAGGGGGAATTGTGCTACCAACGTGGGTCAGATTCCGTTGCAACTTTCAGGGGAAAGTGGGTCAGTTTTCAGTGCAACTTAACACCGGCCGGCTGGAAAGATGGTTTCGCGTGTTTTCATGTGCTTGCTCCTTGTGTTGGCCATTGCGAGCACTATAGCTTCGCCAATAGTTCAGATAAACCACAAAACCACTGCTACACTGTTTGAAAAATTCAAACTATTGCCGGAGCTGTGTGATGGACAAACTGGAAGGCATGCGGACGTTCGTCCGGGTTGTCGAGGCTGGCAGCTTTACCAAGGCCGCCGAAACGCTGGGTGTGAGCAAAACCACGGTCACGCAATTAGTGCAGCAGCTGGAAGCCGACCTGCGCGTCAAGCTACTCAACAGAACGACGCGTAAAGTGAACTTGACGACGGCCGGCGCCGCTTATTACGAGCGCGTGATTCGCCTGCTGGCCGAGCTGGACGACATCGAAGACAATATTTTCAGCGAAGCGACCGCGCCACGCGGCCTGCTGCGGGTGGATGTTCCCAGCCCCTTTGCGAACATCATCCTGGTACCGGCACTGCCTGAATTCCACGCTCGCTTTCCGGAGATCCAGCTTGACATCGGCGCCAGCGACCGCAAGATCGACCTGATTGGCGAGAATGTCGATTGCGTCGTGCGCGGTGGCGAAATTGAAGATGGATCACTCGTTGCCCGCCGCGTCGCTGACCTGCAATTGGGCGTTTATGCCGCGCCGTCGTACCTGGCCCATGCGGGAACGCCGACGCATCCCGCCGATTTGCATGGCGCTGGCCACCGTATCGTCCATTACCGCTGGCGCAACGGTTTGCCGTACGCAATGGAGAAATCAGGAGAACGGATCAAGGTCGGCGGCCGTTACTTCCTGGCGATCGATGACGGCAATGCTTATCTGACCGCAGGACTGGCCGGGCTTGGCGTGTTATGGCTGCCGCAATACATGGCGAGGGCGCATGTCGGCAGCGGCGCGCTCGTACCGCTGTTCACGGACTGGTGCATCGAGCCGATGCCGCTCCATGTGGCATATCCACCTGACCGCTATGTTCGCAAGCAGCTTCGCGTGTTCATTGATTGGATCGTCGAACTTATGCAGCGGCATGAGCTGCAGAGGAGTTAGCTGCCATGGCCAAGATATGTGACGCTATGGAAGGCGGTACCATACGGTCGGCCGGTCCAAAGGCGTTGCGGGCGGCAGGTCCGGGTTCTCCAGATCGAAAACAAGGCGGGAACCCATGCTGGCCTTGGCGAGCAACTCACCATGATGCTCGTTGAACAGCTTGTCGAACGAACCGTCGTGCAGCATCCTTTCCAGGCCGACCTCGATCGCTTGCGCCAAGGCAGTGTTGTCCTTCCGGGTGAAAAAATAGACTGCGCTTGGGTAGCGCAACATCAGGTGCGGCTCAACCATCAATCCGTCACCCTGGCGCGCTTTGGCCTCGGCCCAGATTTCCAACACCGAACGCGGGTAGTAATCGATGCGATGCTGGGACAGCATCTTGAACAGTGCGTCGTAGTATGAGCCGCTGTGCACACGATAGCCGTTCGCGCGCAAGATGACGGTGTCCGCCCAGTCGTGCCCCTGCCCTGCCAGCTGTGCTTTAAGCTCGCCCTCCTCTTTGATCCTGGCGAATTTTTCCGCATCGCGACGGGATATCAGCAACAGCCTGTACCCAATCAAACCTTTGAAAATAGGGATTCGAACCGGACGCACCTGTGCTTCAATCTCCTTCGACGTTGCAGCCCAGGCCACATCGATACCGCGCCCTTGTTCCAGCATCAGCAGCGCGCGCCCCTGCAGCATCTTGCCTGCCGCCGGGCGGGCGACAAAATGGCCGCCCGACTTTTCCAGCGCCATGGCCAGCAGGCGCGTGGTGTACACGTCCCGCGTATCGGTATCGGAATATGGTGGCGGGTAATACACCACCACCGGCTCTTGGGCGACAGCCCAGCGGCCAATAGCCAACGCAAACAGCAAGGTCGCGAACGACCGCAGGCGAAGTCGCTTGGAGTGCATGCATCTCCCATTCCTGAACTTGCAGAGTTGAAACCAGTCTAACGCCGCTTGCTGGCAGCAGGCAAGCGTACGGATGGGCTGACGGCCAACCCATACCGTTTTTGGCATCAGTCGATGATATTTTCGCCGACAACCAATCCTGTGGTTTTGCGTAACAGGCATGTCACAAGCCGCTATTACCTTGCTGGGTTTTCAACCCACGCACGGTAATTGACATGCACCTGTTTTCATCTCGCCCCCACATCCTGGCATTGAGTATTGCAATGGCGCTGAGCGCCTGCGGTGGCTCCTCTGAAGAGCCGCTGGCCATTCCTGCCGCTCCGGCCGACCAGGGTGCAGCGGAAACAGTGCCGCTGCCTGCGGTTACGGCGTTTGTCGATACCAGCGCGACCAACCAGCGCGGCGATGCGCGCTATGCGACGCTGGAGACCAATGCCGGCGTGCGCGTCCTGGGCGGCTTCCTCAATGTCTGGAAACCACTGACTGAAATCGTTGATGCCGGCGTCAGCGCCCCCGCTGTCGGCGCCTTTCCGGCCGTGGTGCCGTCGACCTGGAGCGGCGTGCCGAACGACGGCACCCCGGACGGCAAAGTGGTCAACGCGGCCGTGCACCAAGCCAATATCGATTACGTCGTCAAAGCCACTGCGAATCGAACGGCGAACCAGGCCGAGTTGGCCTACCTGGACGATAGGCGCGGCAAGGGCTACAGCGTCACCGACGGCATGGGGCCGTTGACCAACGCCTGGCGCAGCGCCGCCCAGCAGGTCACCAGCATTACGGAGGTTGCAAGCGACGCCACCAGCAAGCTGTATAACGACACCGGCAACAACACCGGCGTTGGCGGCAGCGCCAACGCCGGCTTCGGCAGCGTGGTCGACCTGGTCAACCTGGTCGGCAACAACGCCTCGACCGAACCGGCCAAGCGCTTTTACAAGTACGCCCGCCCCTACCGCTGGAGCAGCAGCGTGCAGGTGCTGCCGACACTGGTGCCGGCCAAGAGCAGTACCCCGACCACCGACGGCGGATTCACCAGCGGCCACTCAGCCGAAGCGGTGCGCGATGCGGTGGCCATGGCCTATGCCGTGCCGGAACGCTTCCAGGAGATGCTGAGCCGCGGCCTCGAGCTGGGCGAATCGCGCATCCTGGCCGGCATGCATTCGCCGCTGGACGTGTTGAGCGGCCGTATCCTCGGCCAGGCCAGCGCCGCAGCCAACCTGGCGGATCCGGCAAATGCGGCCAAGAAGGCCGCAGCAGTCGCCCAGGCTCACGCAACACTGATGGCCGCCACCGGCACCACCGCCGACACCTTTGCCGCCTATGCCCGATCAGGCACCGTCGCCAACGACCGCTTTGCCGATTACGCCACCAACAAGGCCAACTACATGCGCCGCCTCACCTACGGCTTCGCGCCAATCGCCGCGACCAATGTTGCCGCCGCCGTGCCGAAAGGCGCGGAAGTGCTGCTGGAGACCCGCCAGCCTTACCTGAGCGATGCACAGCGCCGCGTGGTACTGAAAACGACCGCCCTGCCTTCCGGCTACCCTGTCATGGATGATGCGGAGGGCTGGGGGCGGCTGAACCTGTTTGCGGCGGCTGATGGCTATGGCGCGTTCAGCGGCAACGTTACCATCGTCATGGATGCCGGCAAGGGTGGCTTCAACGCTGTGGACCGCTGGCGCAATGACATCAGCGGCAGCGGCAAGCTGGTCAAGCAAGGCACAGGTACGCTGAAACTGGCCGGCGCCAACACCTGGAGCGGCGGCACCGAACTGGCCGCAGGCACGCTGCAGGGGGATTCCGTCGCTGCTTTCGGCACAGGCGACGTCTACGTCAGCGGCGGCACGCTGGTGGCCAATGCCCCGGCCGCGTTGAAGCTGTCCGGAAAATATACCCAGCTAAGCGGAGCGACCACGCTGGAACTCGGCCTTGGCGGGGCCACCGGCGAAAGCCAGGGCAGCCTGGCCGTGGCCTCCACCGCCACAATTGCCGGCGGCACCCTGCACGTGAAGTTCGCCAATGGCTTCAAGCCTAAAGCCGGCGACGTGTTGACCGTCATTACAGCGGCCAGCCTGAAGGGCAAGTTCACCACCATCAAGGTGGACGGCATCGACAACGTCACGCCAAACTACAGTGCCACCGCGTTGACCCTGACCATTGGCAACTGATCGGAATCGGGTAAGATCGCCAGCATGCACTTACGACGCTGGCATCTTCGCCCAACCGCCCTACTGCGCCCTTTTATCGACCGTTACTGGGGTTGGGAGGGAAATCATCCCCTCCCGCCGCAGCTGCCGCCCGGAACGGGCTCGGAATGCGTATTCCATTACGGCTCTCCATACCTTTTGGATGGCAAGCAGGCGCCGCGGGCAATCCTCCTATGCCTGCGCACGCGTGCCATCGCGATGCAGGAGAACGGGGCATTCGGTTTCGTCGCTGTGCGCTTTCGCGGCGGCAGCTTGCGCCACTTCTGCGCTCAGTCACTCGCCCAGTTCCACGACCAGCATCTGCCGGCCAACGCGGCCTGGGGCGATAGCGCCGAACGCCTGTCCGACCAACTGGCGCAGGCCGACGGCCCGTCCATGCGCGCCGCTGCGCTCGACCAATTCTTCCTGGCGCGATTGGGCCAGCATGAGGACCGCAGCGGACATAGGCTCGACGCCCTGCTCGACAAACTGTATTACTCGCCGGGTACCGCCATCGACGCCTTGGCAGAGCAATCAGGCTGGACGCGGCGCCACTTCCAGCGCAAGTTCACCGATACCTACGGCCTTGGCCCCAAGCAGTTTGCGCGCATCGCCCGCCTTGGCCACACCATGCGCATGCTGGCGCTCGATCCCGGCATGCCGGCGCTCGACGCGGCTTTGCGCATGGGCTATTTCGACCAGCCGCACTTCATCCACGAAACGCGTGCGCTTACGGGCCACGCGCCGCAAACGATTATCGCGGGCATGCGCGAAAAGTCCCATTTTTACAATCCGCCATCGAGGCCGATTGCGTAAGCTGCGGGCTCCATTCAC
Organism: Pseudoduganella sp.; assembly: GCA_036402315.1. Classification (GTDB taxonomy): domain Bacteria; phylum Pseudomonadota; class Gammaproteobacteria; order Burkholderiales; family Burkholderiaceae_D; genus Rugamonas. The sequence goes on from DASWTB010000526.1 coordinate 5,114, forward strand.
TTAAGGAGCTGTCATGTACCTGCTTGCCACGCTGGACGCCAATCCACAATTCCGGGCCGACTTGCTTGCCGCGCTCGATCAACTGGTGGCATATTCACGTACCGAGCCTGGAACGCTGCAATATGAAGTGCTCACGGATCTTGAAGACGAAAACCGGATCACCGTGTTCGAGCATTACTCTGATACAGATGCAATGCAGGCACACCTCGATAGCGCTCCCTTGCAGGCACTGGCCGCAAAGTTCGGGGACTACCTCAGCGCGCCTCCATCGCTGGTCCACATGACCCGGCGAAATGGATTCCTGCGTGGGACTTAAGGCCGCGGGCCGAGGTACTGCTTCAAAAGCGCATCGTAGGTACCGTTGGCGTGAATGTTTTTCAGGCCAGCATTGAAAGCGTCGCGCACGCGAATATCGCGAAACACAGCCCTGCGCGGGCTTTCTGGAAAGATCCTGTGGAAGGTCACCGCCTGCCTGGCATCAATCTTCGGCTCCAGCTTTTCCGAGAAGTAGCGGAAGATCAATCGGTCGCCCACCACTACGTCCACCCTGCCGGTGAAAAGCAGCTTGTTCTGCGTGATCTGGGCTGGAACCTCCCTGTAGTCCGAATGGCCGCTGACAACCAGGCTAAAGCGGTCGCCCAGCACCATGCTCGCATTCTGGAAAGCCGCCACCGAATAATTGGCCAGGTCCTCGATCTGCTGGATCTTCAGGTTACGGCGCGCGAGCGTGGTCGCTACGTTCTGGTAGACGATGTAGTTGTCTGTGAAGTAGTCCTGGCCGCCGATCCCTTCACTGATTGACAGCAGCCCATCGAGCTGGCCGGCGCGCAGCATCGCTAGCGCACGGGTTTGGGGAAGCATGTGCCCAACCAGTTTATAGCCGCCAGCGGCCAGCGCTTGCTTGGCGATGTCGTAGTCGAGGCCAGCAACCCCTGACTCCATGACGTATGGCGGCTTTGGCAAGCCCATGCCGACATGGACCTCCGGTAGGGCCGCCTCTTGCGCGCAGGCGGTGCAAGGCATGACCATGGCCAGTGCCAGCCAAAGCCACTTTCGCGCCTGGACTCCTGGTACACGCCTTCGCCACATATGGCCTCCAACGACCCATGCTCTGCATACACGATATACCAGGCACGGCGTAATGCCTAGTTATCCTTCTTTCACAGCCCTATGCGCGTTGGCCGGCGGTGGCGGCGGTCGAAGAAGGGCTGAGCAGGCGCCCCAGCGGCACCTCGATCCAGCGGTGGAAAGCGGCACCTGCGGCCAGGCTGGCGCCCCAGGCGGTCAGCATGCCCACGCCCTGCAGCACCGGATCGGCAGGCACCAAACGGGTGAATGCGGCATTCACCAGCAGGCAGACCGGGAAGTGGATCAGGAACAAGGAGTACGATGTGCGGGCAAGCGAGTTGACGACGGCCAGCAGCCGGCCCTCGCCACTGAACTGCATGCGGCCGCAGATCACCAGCGCGCACGCCACCATGATGGCCAGCGCCAGGCGGCTGCGGAAATTCACGGCCAGCGCCAGCAAGGCTGGCAGGAAGATCGCCGCCTGCACCAGGATCGCACCGCGCGTCTTGCGGCGCGGATCGCCGGCCCACCATGCGGCCAGGCCCAGGCTATAGCTGCCGAAGAAGTAGATTCCCCAGTTGTCCCAGTCGGCGTCGAGGTTGAAGTGCAGCAGCGACAGCACGCTGCCGATGGCGACCAGGCTTGGCACCAGCCAGGCGCGGCGCACCGGGCCGCTGATGCGGGCGGCAAGCCACAGCATGGCAACGACCATGGCGTACAGCTGGAAATCGATGGCGACATACCAGGCGCCCGCCGACAGCGATGGGAACCCGAGCACGCCATGCGCCAGTGCAGCGTGCGCCGCGAGCTGGCCCACGGTCGCCGGTGCGGAAATGGAATCGTGGTCCATCCATAGGCTGGCCAGCATGGACGCCACCGCCGCAACCAGGGTCGCAGCGATGAAAGGCGGCGCCAGCTTGGCGTAGCGGCGCCACACCGCGCCCAGCGGGTTGACCATGACCGGTTGCGCGCTGGGGGCGAGCGATTTGGCAGCCAGGAAGCCGCCAACCACCAGGAAGACTTGCACGGCAATGCGCGCACTGCCGGCCAGCCAGTCGATCAGGTCCGGCAGGATAAGCCGGACGTGGTCGGCCATGGGGCCGTAGAACGCCAGGTGGTGCAATACAATTAGCTGTGCTGCAACTGCCTTTAATAGATTGATCACACCATACTTCATTACATCTGCTGCCGACTATGCAAAAGGTCGACATGATAACCGAGCTCAGCAGATTAGAGGCGCGCGCATAGCACGTTGCACGTAACCAGATGTTACGCCGCCTTGCCCTCCGCCTTCTTGAACGGGCTGCGATCGGGGGCATCGTCATGGTCGATATTCAGCAGCAAGTGCTTGATGACCTTGTTCATCAAAGGCTGGCGGTGGCGGATCAGGACACCGAAAGTCTCCGGACGCGCGCCCAGCGCCGCTTTCGGCTCCAGCGCGGTACGGCCGAAGGACACCCGCTTGCAGCCCAGGCCAATGGCATCGGCAATGCCGGCGTGCAGCAGGCGCAGGTAGATCGGCAGGTCGACTGCGGCGGCGCGGTCAAAGCCGATGTGGAAGGCGATGGCGGTCTCGCCGTCGGCAATGGTGACCAGGAAGCCCAGCATCTTGCCTTCACGTTTGAGCACGCTGCAGCGGAAGCGCTCCCCTGCCGCTTCCTGCAGCGCCGGGAAGTATTCCGGCAGCAGTTCGAACGGGCGGAAGCCGGCATTTACCTGCACCGCCTTGTACAGGGCGTGGATCTCGTCCTGCATGGCGGCCATGTCGGTGAAATGCTCGACCGTGCATTGCGCCGCGTCGATCGGCTTCAGGATGCCGTTGCGGACATTAGCGCGGTATTTCGAGGCCAGGCTGGCCAGGTAGTCGTCGTAGCTTTTCCAGTCTTCGCCAAGGGCCAGCACCATGTTCGGCTCCGTTTCGACGAAGCGGTAGCTGAGGTTCTTGAGGAAGGCAGCGTCCTCCGCCTGCGGCCCGTGCAAGTCCTTGATCATGACGAAGTTGGCCGAGCCGGCCAGCTTTTCGGCCTGGCGCACACGGTACAGCACTTCCGCCACGCCATGCCACGCCAGCTCCGGGTCGACGCCAGGAGCGATGGCGATGCCATGCTGGCCGAAGGTCAGCAGGTTGCCGCAGGTGAGCACGCGCTGGCCCAAGCTTTCGCCCAGCGAACCGAAGGAGGTCTTGCTGGCCTGCGCCAGCTTGATGTCGGCGAGCTGCATATACAGGGCGGCGACCGGCTGGTCGTCCTCATATACCAGCGCATAGCGAGGATCGAGATTGGTCGGCAGCACGGTCTCCAGCGACCGCAGGTAATCGTAAGACAGGAAGAAGCCCGATTGGGCAGTGAGCCCTTTCCATGCCTGGGCATCGAGCATGCCGATGGAGTCGGCAATGGCGTAACGCAGCTGGGCTGGGCCGCGCAAGCGCTTGCGCACTTCGCGGCGTTCGGACAGGGCGGTTTTGACTGAGCGCAGTTTTTGCTGGATCTTCATCATTACAAAATTAGCAATTGGACGGCGCAGTCTAACACGAGCTGCGTTGCGCTGATCAGGTCCTGGGTTAGCGCCCTGCTTCCTTCAGGTATTCCGCGCGTGCCGCCAGCGCAGTGTCGGCGAAGTCGCTGAACACGCCGTCGACGCCAAGGGCGAAGAAATGCTTGTACTCAAGCTTGGGATCGCCCTTGTAGTTGCTGGCCAGGCGGCGCTTTTCATTGCGGAAGGTGTACGGGTGCACGAACAGGCCGGCCTTGTGTGCATCCGCGACCAGCGCGCTTGGCTCCATGGTGGTGGTATCGGCATCGTTCACCTTGCCGTCGCCGTTGATGTCCACTGCGCCTTTGACGCTGACGATGTAGCGCTTCCATGGGCCGATGCCGTCGGCATAGGTCTTGATCTCGGCCAGGCCGGCCGGGGTCACCATATCGCTGAACAGGCGCTTGTCGCCGGCCTGCGCCCAGTCGAACGGCTTGTCGTAAGGTGCGGCGTAAGTCAGGGTGCCGGTTTTCAGGTCCACGTCATCGGCATCGATCAGTTGCACCATCTTCAGTTTGGAGCCTTTGCTGCGCATGTATTTCAAGCTGCCCGGCTCGAAGGACTGGATGAAGACCGGCGAGTCACGCTCGGTCCAGCCAGCCGCGGTCAGCATTGCGAGCAGCTTGTCCTCCAATGGCACGCCTTGCTGGCGATGGAAGGTCGGGTTCTTGGTTTCCGGGTAGATGGCGATGTTGCGGCCGCTCTTCTTGATCATGTCGATCACTTCCTGGATGGTCGCAATCTTGTAGAGGCCGTTGAATTGCTGCGGGCGCTCGGCGTCG
>DASWTB010000527.1:0-1733 GCA_036402315.1 Pseudoduganella sp.
AGCTATTCGGACGGCCTGACCGGCATCGCCAACCGCCGCCACTTTGACGCGGCGATGGAAAATGAAATGCGCCGCGCAAAGCGCGCCGGCAGCCCGCTGTCGCTGCTGATGATCGACATTGACTTCTTCAAGCCGTATAACGACCACTTCGGCCACCAACAAGGTGACGATACGCTGGCCAGGGTGGCCGCGGCCCTGTCGGGGATGCTGCACCGCCCGGTCGACCTGATCGCCCGCTACGGCGGCGAGGAGTTCGCCGTCATCCTGCCCGACCTGGAACAAGCACAGGCACGCCAGTTGGCCGAAGCGATGCGCGCATGTGTCGTGCAGCTGGCGATACCGCAAGCGCCCGCGACCGGTGCCGTGCATGTCACCGCCAGTATTGGCATGGCGACCCGTACTGCTCGCAATGCCATTGAAACGGCGGCGCTGATTGGCGCGGCAGACCGCGCCTTGTATGCCGCGAAGCGCTCGGGCCGTAACAGGATCGTCGTAGAAAACCCCTAATGAACGCCGGTTACCCGCCATGAGTGGACGTGGGCTTTTGCTGCGGATATTGTTCGGTCACCACAATAAAAAGGGATCCTGAAATGTCGAACAATGTCGCCGCAATTCCATTCCAAATGTTCTACGAACCTGGGAAGGCGTTTACCGCACTGCGCGAGAAGTCGCACGCCTGGCTGCCGCTGCTGGCCCTGATGATCGGCAGCGCGGCAATGATGTACTGGTACTTCCAGACCGTCGACTTCCCATGGATGATGGAACAAACGGCGGCTGCAAATCCGGACCTGACCGACGAGCAGCGCGAGGCCATGAAGAGCATGATGTCGCCAGCGACCATGACATGGACCACGCTGGGCGGCATCCTGATCGGAACGCCGCTGATCTACGCCGTGTATGCACTGTACTTCCTGCTGGCCGGTAAATTCCTCGGCAGCGAGATCAGTTACGGCAAATGGTTTGCCCTTACCGTCTGGACCTCGCTCCCACGCCTGCTGGTGCTGCCGCTGATGGCGCTGCAGATCATGACCTCGGGCGGGCGTGTCGCGATGGAAGACCTGTCGATGGTGTCGCTCAACTTCCTGCTCTTCCAGCTGCCAGCCGGACACCCGTGGGCCGGCCTGCTTTCCAACATCGACCTGCCGCTGCTGTGGTCCGCCGCGCTGACCGTGGTTGGCCTGCGCGTCTGGACCGGTCGCAGCCTCGCCACATGCATCACGATCGCCGTGCTGCCACTGGCTCTCATCTTCGGCGTCTGGGCTGCCAAGATCGCACTGTTCGCCTAACACTGAAGAAAAATGAAACGTAAAATTATTGCCGCGGCCGTGGTACTTGCCTTCATCGGCGTGCCGGTCGCGGTCAAGCTGTCCAAGAATAAGACTGTCAAGGAAGCGGAGCTGGCCAAGGTCGAACTGCGCCAGATCCAGCCGACCATCCTCGCCTCGGGCAACCTGGTGTTTCGCCAGGAAGTCCAGCTCTCCAGCGAGGTAATCGGCAAGGTGAGCGAGGTGTTGGTCAAGGAAGGCGACAAGATCGAACGCGGCCAGGTCCTGCTCAAGCTCGACCCGACCACGTACCGGGCTGAAGTCGCGCAGCAGAACGCAAACCGCCGCAGCGCCGCCATTGCCATCGAACGCGCACAGCTGAATCTCTCGAATCAAAAGCGCAACCTGGAACGCAATGCGAGCCTGGCGAACGCGAAGTTCATCGGCGCCAGCGCCTACGAAGACGCG
>DASWTB010000528.1:0-5567 GCA_036402315.1 Pseudoduganella sp.
CGGTTTTATTACAGATCGTAAAGGCCGGGTAAGCCCAGGATCTGTTCCAGCTCTTTCAATGCGGTATGCACTTCAACAGCCAATTGCGGATCTGCCAAATCTTTTGGTTCCAGGTGGTCGCGGTAATCCTTCTCGACCCACGCAACCAGGCTATGGTACAGCGTTTCGGTCATCACCACGCCCTGGTGCATGGCCGCCGCTTCCGCGTCCGTCAGCGCCACGCGCAGGCGCAGGCAGGCCGGCCCGCCGCCATTGCGCATCGACTGGCGCAGGTCGAAGTGAATCAGTTCATCGACCGGGCCGCCGGAGGCAACCAGCTTTTCCAGGAAGGCTGCAACCGCCGGAATCTCCTGGCACTCATGCGGCGTCACCAGCGCCATCTTGCCATCCGGCTTGGACAGCAACTGGGTATTGAACAGGTAAGACGCCACCGCATCGGCCACCGACACTTCCGCGGTCGGCACGCGGATCGCCACCAGTTCGGCGCCCACGCCCTGCATGGCGGAACGGATCGCAGCCAGCGCACCCTGCTCGTCGGCGAAAGCCTGCTCGTGATAGAACAGCACATTGCCATTGCCCACCGCGATCACGTCGTTGTGGAACACGCCCTGGTCGATCACGTCCGGATTCTGCTGCACGAATACGCAGCGCGCCGGGTCCAGGCCGTGCAGGCGCGCCACGGCCTGCGAAGCTTCCAGCGTGTGGCGAGCCGGGAATTTCTTCGGCGCCGGCGCACTCGGGTCGAACTCCACGCGGCCGTACACAAACAGCTCCACGGCAGGGTTGCCATGCTGGTCGCACAGGCGGGTATGGTTGGCGGCACCTTCATCGCCGAAGGCCGGGGTGCCAGGCAGCGCATCGTGCACGGCAAAGAAACGCTCGTCCTTGAAGATGGCGCGCAGCGCACGGGCCGACTGCACGTGCTCGAAGGCGCGGTGCAGCTTGTTGTTCAGGTTCGCAGCGGTGAAGTGCACGCGGCCATCCTTGGTATCGGCCGAAGGGCTGACGGTGGCGGCATTGGCGGTCCACATCGGCGAAGCCGAATAGGCGCAAGCCAGCACCACCGGCGAATCGTTGTACGCCTGGGCGATCACTTCAGCGTCGGTGCCGCTATAGCCCAGGCTGCGCAGCAGCCGGAAGTTCGGGCGGTCCTGCGGCGGCAGCAGCGCCTGCGCGAAACCGCGCTTGGCCAGCTCGCGCATCTTGGCCAGGCCTTGCAAGGCCGCCTGCTTCGGATTGGAAGCGCTCTTGACGTTGTTGAACGAGGCGACGTTGCCGAACGACAGGCCGGCGTAGTTGTGCGACGGCCCAACCAGGCCGTCGAAGTTGTATTCGCGTGCAGTAGGCATGGCCATCCTCAGAAGTTCATGCCAGGCGACAGCTTGGCAGGCATTTCAAGGGCGCTGTTCTCGATCGATGCGACCGGGTAGGCGCAGTAATCCGCGGCATAGTATGCGCTGGGACGGTGGTTGCCGGACTTGCCGACGCCGCCGAACGGCGCCGAGCTGGCCGCGCCGGTGGTCGGACGGTTCCAGTTCACGATGCCGGCGCGGGCGCGCACCTGGAATTTCTGCCACAGCGCTTCGTCGGTCGAGATCAGCCCTGCAGCCAGGCCATAGCCGGTGTTGTTGGCGGCGCGGATCGCGGCGTCGAAATCGTCGACGCGGATGATCTGTGCCAGTGGGCCGAACCATTCTTCGTCAGGGATGCCTTTGGCGTCGGTGGTGTCCACGATGCCGGCGGAGACGAAGCCGGTGCCCGGCTCCAGCTGGCGCATTTCCAGCAGCAGCTTGCCGCCCTTGGCGACCATGTCAGCCTGCGCCTGCACCAGCTTTTCGGCGACGGCAGCGGAAACCACAGGTCCCATGAACGGCGCCGGTTCGGCAGCCGGAGCGCCGACGCCCAGTTTGGACGCCACTTCAACGAAGCGCTTGACGAAGGCATCGCCCTGCGCGCCCTTCTGCACGATCACGCGGCGCGCGCAAGTGCAGCGCTGGCCGGCCGAGATGAAGGAAGACGAAATCGCCATGAACACGGCAGCGTCGACGTCGGTCGGGTTCCACACGATCAGCGGGTTGTTGCCGCCCATCTCCAGCGCCAGCAGCTTGCCCGGCTGGCCGCCGAATTGCTTGTGCAGCGCCGCGCCAGTCTGGCTGGAACCGGTGAACAGCACGCCGTCGATGTCCGGATTCTGGCCCAGCGCGATGCCGGTTTCGCGGCCGCCGTTGACCAGGTTGATCACGCCGGCAGGCACGCCGGCCTTTTCCCACAGCGCCACGGTCTTGATGGCGGTGCGCGGCGCGTATTCGCTTGGCTTGAACACCACGGTGTTACCCGCGATCAGCGCAGGCACGATATGGCCGTTCGGCAGGTGGCCTGGGAAGTTGTAGGGGCCGAACACGCCGAACACGCCGTGCGGACGGTGGCGCAGCACAGCCTCGCCATCGGCGACCTTGTTGCGGCTCTCGCCGGTGCGGTTGCCGTAAGAGGTGATCGAGATGTCGACCTTGTTGGCCATGGTAGTCACTTCGGTACGCGCTTCCCACAGCGGCTTGCCGACTTCCTCGGAAATGGTCTGCGCCAAGTCTTCCGCGTTTTCCTTCAGCAGGTCGCGGAACCTGGTGACGATGGCGATGCGCTCTTCCAGCGGGCGATAAGCCCAGGCTTCGAAGGCGGCGCGCGCAGCGTGGGCGGCTTCCGCCACGTCGTCAGCGGTGGATTCCTGCGACGAGAAAGTGTTCTTGCCGGTCGCCGGGTTGGTGGTCACGATGGTCTCGCCGTGGCCAGCTTTCCATTGGCCGTTGATGAAATTGCTCAGTTCAGACATTCTGGTTCTTCCTCACGTTGAGAGACAGGGTGCGCACGGTGTCGCCGGCATGGCAGTGCAGCAGTGCTTGTTCTTCGGACGACAGGTCAATGCTGCCGTCCGATGGGTTGGCGTCGGTCAGGATCATGCGGAAATCCTGCATGACGGTGTTCGACACCAGGTAGGGTTCTGTGGTGTGCAGCGCGCAGGCATGCGCGGTATCGGTATCGCGCGTGACGGATGCCAGTTCGCTGTCGCGCATGGCGCGCAGTTCCGAAACGCGGGCTTGCAGCACAGGGCCGGCGTCGAAGATGTCGACATAACCTTCGTAGTGCAGGCCTTCCTGCTCCAGCAGGCGGCGTGCCGGCGCGGTGGCCTGGTGCACCTTGCCGATCGCTTCACGCGCATCGGCCGGCAGGTAGTCGACATACAGCGGCTGGCGCGGCATCAGTTCGGCGATGAAGGACTTTTTGCCCAGCGCGGTCAGGTCGTCAACGTGGTGGAAGTCCATCTTGAAGAAGTGGCGGCCCAAGCCTTCGTAGAACGGCGAGCTGCCGTCTTCCGCCTGGTAGCCGCGCATCTCGGCGATGATCTTCTGCTCGAACAGGTGCGGGAACTGGGCGATGAACAGGAAGCGCGACTTGGACAGCAGCTTGCCGTTATTGCCCTGGCGGTAGTCCGGATGCAGGAACAGGGAGCACAGCTCGGAGCAGCCGGTCAGGTCGTTCGACAGGTACAGCGTGTCCATGCGGGTGAACACGTTCAGCTCGCGGCTGGAGTGCACCAGGGTGCCAATGCGGTAGTTGTAGAAAGGCTCGGTCAGGCCGACCGCACCCTTGATGGCGCACACGCCGGCCAGGCGGCCGGTGTCGGTGTCTTCCATCACGAACATGTAGTCGCGTTCTTCCGGCGGGATGGTCTCGGCGAAGGAAGCCACCGCCACGGCGACGCGGTCGCCCATCATCTTCATGTCCGGCTTGAGCGTGGTCATGCCGGTGCCAACCTGGCTGGCCAGGTTGAACAATCCGTCCAGGTCACTCGCTTTAATGGCGCGTACAACTAGCATAGGTATTCTCGTTATTAAATGCGGACGCAGGTCACGGTGTCGCCCTCTTCCACGCCCAGAATCTCCTGCGCGTTTTTGGAGAGGCAGACGGTATCGGTATTTTCCAGCGGCGCGCAGTTGATGGTCACCGCGCGGAAACGCTGGTCGGGGCCGGTGGAGACGGCATACGTCGCCACCGCATCGCTGGCTTGCGTGCCCTCGGCGCTGGCCACACGGCGCGGCAGCGAAGAGGTGAAGGTGCGCAGCGTGTGCTTGTGCGCCTGCAGGATCGGGCCGCCGTCGAAGATGTCGATGTACTCGTCGGCTTCGAAGCCTTCCGATGTCAGCAGGTTGAAGGCCAGTTCGCCGCTCGGGTGGATCTGGCCCATCACGGCCTGCGCATCGCCCGGCAGCAGCGGCACGTACACCGGGTAGTGCGGCATCAGCTCGACGATCAGGGTGCGGTTGCGGGCGCCGCCGATCACGCGCTCGGCGTCCAGGAAGTCCATCTTGAAGAACTTGCGGCCCAGCGCATCCCAGAATGGCGAACCGCCGTTTTCATCGGTCAGGCCGGCCAGCGGCACGAAGAAGCGGTCGCCGAAGCGGTGCGGCGCCTGCATGGCGTACAGCAGGCGGGAACGCGACAGCAAGGCTGCTTCCGGGCGCTGCGCCACGCTGGCGTCGACGTAGAAGCCGGACAGCTGCGAATTGGCGGTCAGTTCGGAGCACAGCGTCAGCGCGTGCACGCTGTGGCTGATGTTCAGGTCGCGCGAGACTTGCTGGATGACGTCGTTGCGGAAGGAGAAGTAGGTGCCGTTCGAGCCAGCGGAGGCGTGGATGGCGGCGGTGCCGACGATCTTCTTGTCGGCCAGCGACTCCATCACGAACATATAGGATTCTTCGCTCGGGATGTCGACGTGGGCGGAGAAGGAAGCGATGGAACGCTCGACTGCCTGCTCGATCTTTTCGCGCGTCTTCGGCAGGGTATGGACACCCGGCATGCTGACCGCGGCCAGTGATTCGAGGGCGGCGATGTCGGCGGTTTCTACCGGACGGACTACGTACATGGGGTGCTCCTCTTTTTTCTTCTCTAAAACAAGAACCGGTAAACCAGTGTCAGACCCACAGGGTCTGACACTTGGCCCGCGACAGCCGCGGACAGGGGTCTGACCCTGCGGGTCAGACCCCGCTTTACCGGTTTTAGGCAGCCTTGGTCAGTTCAGCGACCGCCAGGCGAATCAGGCGATCCGCCTCATCGATCTGCGCATCGGACACCACCAGCGCAGGCGCCAGGCGCACCACGTCGGTACCGGCGATCAGGATCATCAGGCCCTGTGCTTCGGCAGCCCGCTGGATATCCTTGGAACGGCCCTTGAACGGCTCAGCCACAACCAGGCCCAGCAGCAGGCCGGCGCCGCGCACGGCGGAGAACACGCCAGGGAAGTCGCGCACCAGGCCTTCCAGCTTGCCGATCAGCTTCTCGGACGCTTCTTTCACGCGCGCCAGGAAGGCCGGCTGGTTGATGGTTTCCAGCACGGTCAGCGCCACGGTGGCAGCCAGCGGGTTGCCGCCGTAGGTGGTGCCGTGGGTGCCGACTGCCAGGTGTTTGGCCAGTTCGTCGGTGGTCAGCATGGCGCCGATCGGGTAGCCGTTGCCCAGCGCCTTGGCCGAGGTCAGGATGTCCGGGGTCACGCCATAGCCCTGGTAGGCGAACAG
>DASWTB010000529.1:0-16374 GCA_036402315.1 Pseudoduganella sp.
GGCGCTCGATGCCAGCAGCGACAGCTGGCCGCCGTAACCGCCCAGGTCATTCAGTGCAAGATTGCCGGACAAGCGCGTGGCGCCGGTATAGCGGTTGCCGGAGTTGTCCAGGCTCAGCGAACCACTGGCCAGCGGACCTTCGCTCATTTGCACGGCAAGTTCGGATTCACCGATGCCCTGCCCCTGGCTCAATTCGGCGCGGGCGCCCATGCCGGGCAAATCCTGCGTCAACAGCAGTGCGCGCTCCAGGCGGTCCTCCTGCACCGGCTGGCCATGCGGTACCAGCGCATCGAGGTAGCGCCGCGCGATCTCGGGACGCAGCCGCACCTCGCCTTCGGTCACCATCCGCAGTTGGGAGATACGTCCTTCCAGTACCTGGATCGTCACCTCGCCGTCGCCGATCTCCTGCGCCGGCAGTACCGCGCTTGCCACGAAATAGCCCCGCACGCGATAGTAGTTCGTGACCGCATTGCAGGCCTGCTGCAATCCCGCGAACGTCAGTTCGCGTCCGGCAAATGGCGCCAGGACTCCCTGCAGTTCGGATGGATCGAATGCGCTCACGCCTTGCAGCGTGAAGCGGCGCACCAGCACCTTCTGAGCGCCTTCCAGCGCCTGGGCTGGCGCGGGTGCCGCGTCCGGCACCACCTTTCCGCTCGCTGCCGGCTGGCGCACCAGTGCCGGCGGGCGGTTCTGTTCAAGGATGCGGCCGGCGTCCGGCAAGGCTTGTGCCAATGCCAGGGCCGGGGCGCCCAGGATGGCAAGCGCCAGACTGTTTCTAGTATGTTTCTGCACTTCTGGTTCCCTGCTTCTTATCAGTTAGGTGCGCCGGCGCCGTTCACGCCGCCGTCGCGTACTTTTACGCGGCTGCCGCCGCCGATGCTGTATTCACGCGTTTCGCCGATGCGTTGCTGCGGCGTGGTATCCGTTGCGTTGCTGACGGTAGGCGAGTTGGCACGCTGCACCAGGTCGGTCAGCCGTCCCCGTCCGTTCAAGGTGGCCGGGCTGGTCGCGCCATTGACCGAGGCAACGTCCGCTGGCACGTCGACCAGAGGCGCACCGCCGTCGCCGGCCAGTTGCACCCACACGTTCATATCCCGTCCCATCGCGCCCTGCTGCCCCGGCATTGGCGGTTTCATGGCGTTGCTGATGACGTTCTCAAAGTGCTGCAGTGGCCGCGCCACGGTCATCACGCCATTGACGTAATCGACCGCATAGTTGGCCGGGCTGCTGCCGCTGACGACGATGGCGTAACTGCCGGGAGCCGAGTCGCGGGCCGCGGTGGTGGTCACATGCACATCGCCCAGCAGCGCCGAAGTATCGCCGCCAACGAAGCCGCTGGCAGTCCATGACAGGGCCGGATTGCTGCCGCCGTATGCGCGGCTCTGGTCGTCGGCTTTCACCAGCAGCTTCGCCTGGTTGATGGTGCCGCTGGCGGTGACACTGTCGCCGGCCAGTGCATAATTCGATGCCAGGCCGCTGCCGTCCGCCAGGCTGTAGCCGATGGCGACAACCTGCTTGCCGGCTCCCGCATTGCGGTTGTCGAATCGCACGCTGGCCGGACCTTGCAATACCAGGCTTTCGCCATTGACCAGGCCGAACAAGCTGCCGATGTTCGACAGGCTGGCATTGGTGCTGCCGTCGTAGGTCTTGCTCGCGACGCTGGCGCCGCCGATCGTCAGCTGGCGCGCGCCGATGCTGCCGGCCAGCACAACGTCCGCCGGCAGCACATAGTTCGACAGGGCGGTGCCCGCGTCGGCATTCACCGCAGCCACGTCCAACGCGGCCTTGACACTGCCGGCGCCCACCACATTGGCGCTGTTGTATTGGCCTTGCACCGCGCCGACGGATGCGCCTTCGCCGGCGACGAATCCGGTCAAGCCAACCTGACCCGCTGCCACCTGCGCCGACGTGCTGCCGTCATACACCTTGCCCACTACCCCATTCGCGACGGCCGCCAGCGCCTTCGGCGTGATGGACGCCGTGGTGTTGGCACTGCTGTTGCTGACGGCGTAGTTGCCTGCATCGCTGCCTGCCAGGAAAATGCCCGAAACGGAAACCGCCTTGCCATTCCCGACATTCTTGTCGGCGAAGCTGGCAATGCCGCCAACCAGCAGCTGGTCCCCGGCAAGGCGGTTGTCGCCGTAAGTCACATCGGCTGCCAGCGCACCGTCATACACCTTGTCCACGCCGCTTGCGCTTACCTGCAATGCGCGCTGGGCAATGTTGCCCGTCGAATTGGCAACGAAGGAAACGTCGTAGTTGCCGGCATCCGCGCCGCCCAGATTCAGGCCGGACAAGGAAACTGCCTTGTTACTGCCGGCGTTCTTGTCGAAGAAGCTTCCAACGCCGCCGGCCAGGACCAGCTCGTCACCCGCCACACGATCGTCGCCAAGCAGCACCACCGAGGTGGTGGTCGTGCCGTCATAGACCTTGTCGACAGCGGCGACGGTAGCGGTCAGGGCGCGCGCAGCAATGGTGCCTGAGCCGGCCACGGTCGTCGACGATAGCTGGTAATTGCCCGCGTCGCCGCCGGACAGCGCAAGGCCGGCTGCGGTCAGTACTTTGCCATTGCCGGCATTCTTGTTGTTGAAGTTGCCGCTGCCACTGACGGACAGCACGTCGCCCGCCACGCGGTCATCGTTGAAGCTTGCCGCAACCGCAGTGCCGCCGTCATAAACCTTGTTGCCTTGTACGCTGACGTTCAGCAGGCGCGGCGTGATATCGGCCGTGGTGCCCACGCTGTTCGACGCCAGCGCATAATTGCCGGCATCAGTACCGGACAAGGACAGTCCGCTGGCCGTCACGGACTTGCCGTTACCGACGTTCTTGTCGGCAAAGCTCGCATTGCCGCTCACCGACAGCTGGTCGCCGGCCACCCGGTCGTCGGCATAGCTCGCGCTGACCGACCCGGTGCCGTCATACACCTTGTTCGACGCCTGGACAGCGACGACCAAAGTCCGCGGCGTGATGTTCGCTGTGGAACTGGCAACGAAGGAAACATCGTAGTTGCCGGCATCCGTGCCGCCCAGATTGAGGCCGGACAGGGAAACTGCCTTGTTACTGCCGGCGTTCTTGTCGAAGAAGGTGCCAGTGCCGCCGGTCAGGACCAGCTGGTCACCCGCTACACGATCATCGCCAAGCAGTACGACCGAGGTGGTGGTCGTGCCGTCATAGACCTTGTCGGCAGCAGCGACGGTAGCGGTCAGGGCGCGCGCAGCAATGGTGCCTGAGCCGGCCACGGTCGTCGACGACAGCTGGTAATTGCCCGCGTCGCCGCCGGACAGCGCAAGGCCGGTTGCGGTCAGTACTTTGCCATTGCCGGCATTCTTATTGTTGAAGTTGCCGCTGCCGCTGACGGACAGCACGTCGCCCGCCACGCGGTCATCGCTGAAGCTTGCCGCAACCGCAGTGCCGCCGTCATAAACCTTGTTGCCTTGTACGCTGACATTCAGCATGCGTGGCGTGATATCGGCCGTGGTACCGGCGCTGTTCGAAGCCAGCACGTAATTGCCGGCATCGGCGCCGGACAAGGACAGGCCGCTGGCCGTCACGGCCTTGCCGTTACCGACGTTCTTGTCTGCAAAGCTGGCATTGCCGCTCACCGACAGCTGGTCGCCGGCCAGGCGGTCGTCGGTATAGCTGGCACTGGCGGACCGGGTGCCGTCGTACACCTTGCTCGAAGCCTGGGCGGCGACGACCAGCGTCCGCGGCGTGATGTTGCCGCTGGCAGTCGCATTGGTCGACGCCAGCACATAGTTGCCGGAATCCGTTCCCGCCACGGAAATGCCGCTGACATTGATCGTCTTGACGTTGCCGGCATCCTTGTTGCTGAAGTTGGCCGCGCCATAGCCCAGCGACAGCACATCGCCCACCACACGGTCATCGCCCAGCGTTACGGATGCCGTGGTGCCCTGGTCGTACACCTTGTTCGAGCCGGTTGCCGTAGCGTTCAGGATGCGTGCGCTGATATCGGCTGTTGTGACAACCGGGCTGCCCGACAGCACGTAATTGCCAGCGTCGGAGCCAGACAGGGACACACCGCTCACGCTGATGTCCTTGGCGATCCCCACGTTCTTATCGGCGAACATCGCGTTGCCGCTGACAGTCAGCACATCGCCATTGACACGGTCGTCGCTGAAGGCCACGCCGGCGGCGCGGCTGCCGTCGTATACGCGGTTGGAACCGGTGGCCGTCACCACCAGCGTGCGCGCCGCAATATCGGCCGTGCCGCTGACGGCGCTCGATGCCAACACATAATTGTCGGCATCCGTTCCGCCAACGATGGAAATGCCACCGACGTTTACGGTCTTGCCGGTTCCCGCGTCCTTGCTGGTGAAGCTGGCGCTTGCGCTGCCGAGCGCAAGGCTATCGCCGGCCAAGGCGTCGCTTGCCAGGCCGACTGCGGCAACAGTTGTTCCGTCATAGATCTTGTTCCCGCCGGTCATGGTGACCGTCAGCGTACGCTTGGCGATGTCCGCCTTGGTGGCGGCCAGGGTCGACGACAGCACGTAATTGCCCGAATCGGTCCCCGTGATTGCAATGCCGCTCACGTTGACATCCTTGGCCGTGCCGGCGTTCTTGTCGGTGAACGACGCGTTGCCGCCTACCGACAGCACATCGCCCGCCACCCGATCGTCGCTCAAATTCACAATTGCCGCCAGCGAGCCGTCGTACACCTTGTTATTGCCGCTCGCCGTCACAGTCAGCGTACGCGCGGTGATCGACGCCGTGGTGCTGGCGGCCGGCGACGCCAAAGCGTAGTTCCCCGCGTCGGCGCCGGACAGCGCCAGGCCGGTGGCCGTGACCGATTTGGCCGTACCGACGTTCTTGTCGGCGAAGGCGGCACTGCCCGAAATCGCCAGCACGTCGCCGTTCACACGATTGTCGGTGTAGCCTGCCGTCGCCGCCAGCGCGCCATCGTAGACCTTGTCGGCAGCATTCACGCCCACCGTCAGCTGGCGCTGCGTGATATCGGCTGCTGCCGAAGCCGTGCTGGCGCCGAGCACATAATTGGCCGCGTCAGTACCCGACAGTGACAGCCCGGTCACCTGCACCGCCTTGGAAACTCCCACGTCCTTGCTCACGAACGTGGCGCCGGCCTGGCCAACCGACAGCGTATCGCCGGCCACGCGATCGTCGCCCAGGGTTGCGCTGGCATTCACCGAGCCGTCATACACCTTGTTCGAAGCCGTAGCGCTCACGTTCAACGTGCGTTGGCTGATGTTGGCAAATGTCGCCGCCGTTGTCGACGACAGCGAATAATTCGCCGCGTCGGACCCGGACAGCGCAATGCCGCTCACGTTGACCGCCTTGCCGTTGCCGGCATGCTTGTTGGCGAAGCTGCTCGACGTTGCGCTAACCGTCAGCTGGTCGCCATTGACCCGGTTGTCGCCCAGCGTCACGCCGGCGCTGGCCAAGCCGTCGTATACCTTGTTGATACCTGTAGCGGTAACGGTCAGCGCCCGGGGCGTAACGGTCAGGGTTTTGCCGGATGCGAAGCTGATGTTGTAGCCCAGATCGCTGAAGAGGCTTCCCTGGTTCAGGCTATACGTCCCAACATTCCTGCTGAAGCCAGTCGCGGCCGCCGAGCCGCCGATGCCGCCCGCATCGCCATCGATGTAACCGGTGACGTTATAGCTGAATGTCGGCAGCGCACCGGTGCCATCGTAGACTTTGCTGGCGTTCTGCGCAGTCACGGTCAGGGTTGGGGTC
This sequence comes from Pseudoduganella sp., assembly GCA_036402315.1. Classification (GTDB taxonomy): domain Bacteria; phylum Pseudomonadota; class Gammaproteobacteria; order Burkholderiales; family Burkholderiaceae_D; genus Rugamonas. The sequence continues at coordinate 5,713 of DASWTB010000529.1, forward strand.
AGCTTGTACAGGAACCAGTTTGCGCCCGTTGCAGCGTAAAAAGGATGCACTCCCGTGTACGACTGGCCGTAATGCTTGCTGTACCCGCTCATACCTTCGAGGGTAGTTGCCGGCGCATCGGCATACACCAGGTAATAGCCGTCGGCCCCACCCTGCAGCGCATTGCTGCCCGCATTGTTGGTAAAGGTACCGCCGGCTGCACCGGCTGCGGCGACAACCACGGTTGCCTTGTTCCCGCCATCGGCGCCAACCAGGCTGCCCCCCGCGCTGATCACGACATCGCTCCCGGCCGACGGGCCTTTATTGACGACGCTGATGGTCTTGGCGTTGACCGCGCCGGCGATGGTGATGTCGCCGCTGGCGTTCTGGGTCTGGCCAGCACCGGTATCGATGGTCAGGCTGACGTTGCCGGCGTTGATCGCGGTGCCGTTGACGACCGCAATGACTGCGTTGCCGGCACTGCGGTAAGCATCTATCACGCCGGCGCCAGTCCCGGCGTTGGCCGTGACATTCAGCTTGCCGCCCATGGTGATGTTCGAGTTCAGCTCGACGCTGCGTCCCGCTTGCAGCGACAGGTCGCCGGTACCGGCAGCGTTGATGGCGTTGCCGGCCAGCCAGGTGATGTCATTGTTCGCCTGCAGCGTGATGCTGGTGCCGGCCGCCAGGGCGGCGGCCAGCTTCTGCGCATCCACCGAAGCGTTCACATTCGCTTGCGGATAGGCCTGGCCAAAGGACAGGGAAGTGCCGGCGGGGGCCGGCAGCAGGCGGAACAGGTTGATGGCGCCGGTCTGCAGCACGCTGCCATCGGCCGCATCGGTGAAAGGCTGCGCCACCACAAGGCTGTCGCCGCTGCCGTTCATGGCCACCGCAAAGCCGAAGTTACCGTAGTCGTTGTTATCGAGGCTGGCGTTCACGCCTTGGGTGTAGTCGCGGCCGATCACCGCTGTCACGCCAGGCGAGGAGAACGCGCCGGTATAGTCGATGACGCGCACCGCGCCAGGGCCGGTGCCCGTGCTGCCAAGACCGCCGTTGCTTGGCGAACCGATTGCGAGGCGCGTTCCGGCGTCGTTCATCGCCAGCGAGGAACCGAACAATTCGCCGTCATTCAGGCTGATGTCCAACTTGCTGCCACCTTGGCCGATCGAGCCCTGGCTGGTCAAAGAGGTAAACGGAGCGGAATACAGGTAGACCATGCCCTTGCTGTTGTTCTCGGCCGGCGCCCCGACCGCCAATTGCGTGCCCGCGTCATTGAGCGCGACCGCGCTGCCAAACTGGGTGTCCGCAGTGCCTTGCAGCGTAGTCAGGCTGGAGAAGCTGCCGCCCGATTTCGTGAACAGTTCGACGCTGTTGTCGAACAAGGCGCCGACCGCCAGCTTGTCGCCGTCGCCATTCAGGGCGACCGCGACGCCAAACCCGTTCGAGCCGCCGGCGCTGCTGGCAACGGTCTGGGTCAACGCCGGTGTGGTAAAGCCGGCGCCGAAGCCGAAGGTGTACACCTTGCCGGCGTAGTCGCTGCCAAGCGCGCCAACGGCCAGCACGTCGCCGGTACGGCTCAATGCGACCGAACTGCCGAATGCGTCGCCGCCGGTCAACTGCGCCGACATATTGTAGTTATTGCCGCCGGTGTAGCCATGCCCAATGGTGCCCACCAGCGTGCCGCCGTTGAACTGTCCATCGCTGAACGTGAACATGCGCACGGCGCCGTAGTTGGCATCGGCAGCGCCGGCAGCACCGTCGTCAAGCGGGGCGCCGACCGCGAGGCCCTTGCCGTCGGACGTCAGCGCCACGCTGTAGCCGAACCAGTCGCCTTCCTTCAGGCTTGCCACGTCGCGGTTCTTGCCGCCGCTGAAACCCTTGCCGATGACCGCGTCATACGTCCACTGGTTGGCGAAGCTGCCGATCACGATATTCTTCGGATCCAGCAGCAGGCGGCCGCCGGCGCCGATGTCTAGCCGCTCCAGGCCCACATGGCGCAATTCGGCCTGCGACGAAATTTCGACCGCGCCGCCGCGTGCCGCGCCGTTAGCCTTGATGGCGCCCAGCATGGTGGTTTGCTGCTGCGACCACACGATCGCAGTGCCGCCCTGTCCCGCTGCGCCGCGCGCCGACACGTCCAGCGCGGTGCTGTCGTTGATGAAGGTAGCGTCGGCGTTGGCGATATCGGCCGTGGCGCCCCAGCGTGCGGCAAAGCGGTCCGCATCCGGCGCATCGGCGCGCTGCGCGCCGCCCTGGAACGCGCCGCCTACGCGCACCAGGCCACCCTGGGTGGCGCCGGAAGCGTCAACGTGCGCGCCCATCAGGCGCACGTCGGCGCCGCTGATGTCGACCCGGCCGCCCACTCCCGCCACGCCATGCGCATCGTGCTTGCCCGAAGAGAGCAGGCTGCCGCCCGCCTGCAGCGCTATGGCGCCGCCGTCGGTGGCGCCGCTCGTGTTGGTGGAAGCGGAGCTGTTCTCCGCCAGGCTGGCGCCGGAGCGGAGACTGATACTGCCGCCCTTGCCTGCCGTGCCGGCAGCCGACAATGCCGCAGCAGCGGACAGGTCGCCGGCGGCAACCACGTCCACGCTGCCGCCGCGTACGCCGTCCGCGCGCACTGCGCCATCGAGCGCAACGAAGCCGCCCGCGACCTTGACGCTGCCGCCCTGTCCCTTGCTGGACGAAGCGTCAAGCTGGCCTGCCTGTACCAGGCCGTCGCCTACCAGGCGGATCGTGCCGCCATCGGCCACCAGCCCGCGCGCCTGCACTACGCCGGCGTTATTGACGGTGGAGCGCGCCAGCGTGTCAGCCGCCTTCGCGGTCAGCAGCACCTGGCCATTGTCGGCCTGCAGCAAGCCCTTGTTTTCGGCCAGCGCGTCGAGCGCGCCCTGTTCCACGCGCAGCGTGATCAGGCCGTCGCCGCGCAAGTCCATCGCGACGGCATTGCCTGCCGCCAGCGCCACGCTGCCGCCTTGCGCCGAAATGCTGCCGCTGTTCGATACGGTTGGCGCCAGCAGTGCCACGACGCCGCCGGAGGCATTGATGCTGCCTTCATTGCGTACCGCTCCCGCCCCGCTACCGCTGAAACGATAGCTGCCGGACAGGAAAGACTGGTCCGAGATGCCAAGGCTGGAGGCAAGCAGCCCGCCGACGTCCACCTGCGCGCTGGCGCCGAACAGCACGCCCTGCGGATTGACCAGGAATACCTTGCCGTTGGACGACAGCTTGCCGAAGATGGCGCTCGCCTCGCCGCCCACCACCCGGTTCAACGCCACCGCCGATGCGTTCGGCTGGTTGAAACGCACCTGTGCATTGGCGCCGATATTGAAGCCCTGCCAGTTCATGATGGCCTGCTGCGTGGCCTGGTTCACTGTCATGCTGCTGCCCTGCACATTCACGCCGGCCTGGCCGGCCACCAGCTGCATGCCGGTCGGCAGCGCATTGACTGGCGGCGCGCCGGCCGACGCCGCGCCCGCCATGGCCAGGCTGCCCGCCAGCACAGCGGCGGCACGGCGGCGCGCGCCGCCTTTGCCGTGACTGCGCGTGCCTTCGGCAACGGCCACCCAGCAGCGGTGCACCGTGCTCCAGACGAGGCGATAAAAACGGTTGGCGGAGGCGTGTTTGTGCATTGTGTTTCCTTAAACGTGCAGGTTGAAGTCGGCGCGCAGCGTGACCAGCGCACCCTGGCGGGCACCCGGCTGCAGGAACAGCAGCTGGCGACCCGTCGCTTCATTTTCGATTTCGTAGCTGCCGGCCTGGATAGCCGGCTGTGCGGCGGCTGAGAACACCACCGTGAACTGATTTACGTGCGCACCGTCGGGCGCGATCCTGGAGGCTTGAACCCGTTCCAGCTTGATTTGCAAAGCGCGATGTTCCGGATGGTTCAGCCAGAAAACCTGGCCTGCCAGGCGTTCGGCAGCGGCACGGCTCCAGCCAAAGCTGTTGCCGTTTTCATCGGCAAGTACTGCCGGTGCGCGCAAGCCAAGGCCCGCCGCCAGCAAAGAACCGCCGCCTGCTTTCAGCAAGGTGCGTCGCGAAGTTACTCGATCATTCATTGTCGTTCTCCCATTCCATGGCCCGGTGCATGCCGGACACCCCAATTTCTTTGAAGCCGAGGCGGCGGTACAGCGCCCCGGCCCGGTTGTTCAGTGCTACATGTAAGCGCAGCGGCAAGCCTGCGCCGGTGGCTTCCTGCTGCAAGCCGCGCAGTTGCGTGCTGCCGATGCCTTTTCCACACCATGCCGGCATCAATGCAATGTCGACCAGATGCAAGGCGCCGCCCGCCTGGGCCACAACGCACCGCCCGGCAGCCATCCCGTCGACTTCGATAATCTCGAAGCGCGCAGCCGGGTACGCTTGCAGGTACGACTGCCGCTGCGCCGCGAACTGCATGTCGAGCAGCGACTGCAGCATGGCCTGGTCCATGCCGGCCAGCCCCAGTTCGCCCACGCGCACTGCGCCGAACAGCTCGCGCAGGAAAGCCTGGTCGGCCGCAGTCTCGCCGCGCAGTGTCACCGCCATCAGGAACGCGGCGGGAACACGCCTTGCAGCGCGATGCAGAACAGCAGCCCGAGATAAGGCTGACGGTTGTTATGCGGCTGGCCACCGCCAGCCGGCGCCAGCACCTCCGGGCGCATTTGCAGCATGCCGGCCGTGGTCTTGCTGTAGACCTGATTCATCGAACCGGATTTGGCGAAGCCGCTCGAAGGGCCAGGCGCCAGCTGGTTGGCCGTGACGGTGGTCGCTTGCAGGCTATGGGAGTGGACCGGCATTTCCGCTTCGGTCAGGCTGACCGTATCGCTGCCGCCCTGCTCGCCCAGCTCGCGCAACGACAGCCCGGTTCCTTGCCCCGGGTGCAGCGGGGTGCGGCCGTTCAGGTCGGGCAAGGCAAACGTCGATTTGCCGTCGCCGCCATAGGTCGTGCCCAGCAGGGAAAACAGCGCCGTGTTCTGCGAGATCGGCAGCAGTTGGCCATCGCAGGTGGCCCAGCCGGTCGGGGCGAAGTTGCTTGCGAACATGCGGATCTCCGCAACAAATGGTGAACTCATCGGAAGGTCCTCAAGACTGCTGCGGGAATACGCCAAACAGCGAAATGATGAAATTGACGCCGAGGTAAGGCGCCATATTGTCGTGCGGTTGCGTGCCGCCGACGGGCGTGATCGCACCGGCTGCCATCGGCAGCACATTATTGTCGGAGGTGCCGTACATTGCCGTACCGGCGCTTACCGTCGCTGCCGGGTAGCCGGTCAGGTTGGTAAAGGCGCCGCTACCGCGTTCGGTGCTGCCGATGATGGTGTGGGAATGGTTCGGGATCTGCTGCGACGTCAGGGTGACGCTCTCGGCCCCGCCCATTTCGCCGATGGCAAAAGTGCGGTCTTGCAGGCTGCCATGATGCAGCGGCACCCGGCTGCGCATATCGGGCAGCGCGAAGGTGGACTGGCCATCGCCGCCATAGGTGGTGCCGAGCAGCGTAAACAGGGTGTCGTACTCGGTGATGGAGAGCAGTTGGCCATCGCAAAAGGCCCAGCCGGCCGGTGCGAAATTGCCGGCAAACATGCGGATTTCGCCAAGGTAAGGATTAGACATGGTCGGCTCCACTCAATTCCGGCTAGGGAAAATGCCCTGCAGCGCGATGATGAAATTCAGCGCCAGGTAGGGTTGGGTATTCTCGTGCGGCTGCGAGCCACCGGTGCTCGACACCTGGGTCGACACCAGGCCGACATTTGGCGAACCATTGAAGACATCCGCGGTCAGGCGGCCCTTGCGCGCCAGCAAGGCGCCATTCGGGTCGCTGGTGTTCGCGATGGCCGTGCTGGTACCCAGCCGGTGATTATGTGTAGGTAATTCAGCCTGGGACAAAGTGTGCGCAAACGCGCCGCTGGCCTGGCCCTGGATGATGCCGCCCCCGATATGGGCCGGCACGCGGCCACGCAGGTCCGGCAGTGCAAACGTGGTTTGTCCATTGCCGCCGTACGTGGTTCCCAGCAAGGAAAACAAGGCCTGGTTCTGGTTGATGGGCAATTGCTGCCCATTGCAAAAAGCCCAGCCTTGCGGCGGGAAGTTGAACGAGACGAGCTTGATCTCGGCCAAGTATGGCTCTGCCATATGGTCTCCTGGTGAGGGTTAATTGTTAAATACGGCGTGGTACTGCATCCCGGCGCTGTGACGGCCAGAGGGGACGATGAAAATTGCGAGATCGTCATCGCCGGCACGTTCCAGGATGACTGTCTGCTGCTCCAGTTCGGGCACGGCAGGTCCCTGGAAAGTCACTGAAAACGCTTGCGGATGGCCGGTCGGCTGGACTTCTGTCAAGACCAGGGACATGGCTGAACCAGCTATGCAGAACTCGGCCCCGAGGCGGGCCTGGAAGTAAGAGACAACGGTCGACACGGCAAACTTGAAACTTTTCTATCGTTGAAAAATTTCACATTGTACAATTCTTCCTCCTTGGTCAGGATTACATCTTTGCAATAAACCTGAATCTTCGGAATTTTCGTGGGCCTGCGGCGAGGTTCTATGGTTCGGCTACAACAGCCACCCCAAATAGTTAAACGCTAGCGAACGCAAAGCTTATACTTGCCTCAATGCAGCCCGCTGCCCTACGGTGTCGCTCAACATGTGCCGTGTTCTTCGTGCTCACATTCTTGCGGTACTGCCTGCCGCGTCGCACGTATGCGGCGCTCCCATGTTGATGACCGCCTTCAGCAAGCCCCGCTACACACAGATCGGGTACCGGTGGTTCCAATGACCCGCTCGATCGCCGCGCGCTTGCTGCGCATTATCTTTGGCTGCTACTTCATCGTCACGGTCGTGGTGACCGTCATCCAGCTCACCGCGGAGTACAAACATACCCGCGGCCGCGTCGAAAGCGAGATCGAAGCCATGCAACACACCTTCGGCCCGGGCATCGCCGACGCCATGTGGCGCTTTAACGACGACATCATGCGTGGCATCCTGGCCGGCATGAAAGAGCTGCCGATCGTGGTCGGCATCAAGGTGGTCGACGAGCAGGGCAAGCTGGTACGCGCGGTCGGCACCGTGGCCGATGAGCAAGGCCGGCATATGCAGGCGCAGCCCGACGGGCGCCTGGCGCCGCCGCAGGGCGACGATGGCCTGTTCGGCCAGATCTTCAGCCGCGAATTCCCGATCTCATACAAGCTTGAAAACGGCACCGCACAGGAAATCGGCAAATGGACTGTCTATTCGAACCGCCGCATCATCCTCAGCCAGGTCGAATACGGCTTTGTGCTGATCCTGGTGAACTCGGTGATCAAGACCCTGGCGCTGTGGTTCATCTTCGTGCTGGTGGTGCGGCATTGGCTGGGCAAGCCGCTGCAGCAGCTGAGCGACTATATTGGCCACCTGAACATCGACAACCTTGGCAGCAGGCCACTGGAGCTGCGGCACGGCGGCAACACGGAACTGGACCTGCTGGCCAACAAGATCAACGAAATGCGCGAGAACATCCTGGCCGGCTTGTCGGAACGCGCTGTCCTGTACGAAGAACTGGCCGTCCTCAACGAGTCGCTGGAACGGCGCGTGGCCGAACGTACCGAAGCGGTGCGGCATGCGCAGGATGAACTGGCGCGCAGCGAGCGCCTGGCGGCGCTTGGCTCGATGGTGGCCGGCATTGCGCATGAACTGAACACGCCGATCGGCAACAGCCTGGTGGCCGCCAGCACCCTGAACGACAAGGTCCACGCGCTGGGCCAGCGTTTCGAAGGAGGCCTGCGCCGCTCCGACATGCAGCAGTTCCTCGAAGAGGCGGACGGCATCGGCCTGCTCCTGACGCGCAATATCGAACGTGCGGCCAGCCTGGTATCGAGCTTCAAGCAGGTGGCGGTGGACCGCGCCAGCGCGCAGCGCCGCCGCTTTGACCTGGGCGCCGTAATCCAGGAGAACATGAACACCCTGTCGCCCGTGCTGCGCAAGACGCCCTATGAGGTCATTGTGGACGTGGCGCCGCTGGTGGCAATGGACAGCTACCCTGGCCCGCTGGGCCAGGTGCTGGCAGCCCTGGTGAACAACGCCATCATGCACGGCTTCGGCAATCGCCCCCACGGCCGGCTGTCGATCACGGTGCCGGTTCCATCCGGCCACCATGCGGACATCATCATCAGCGACGACGGCGCCGGCATCGCGTCCGGCCACCTCAATCGCATCTTCGACCCCTTCTTCACCACCCGCATGAGCGAAGGCAGTTCAGGCCTGGGCCTGAACATCGTGCATAACATCGTCACCACGATCTTGGGCGGCAAGATCCACGTCGACAGCATGCCGGGCGTGGGCACCACTTTCCGCATCACCATCCCGCTCGATGCGCCGATGCACCACGAAGAGCCGATTATCCCGCAGGCCTGAGCAGCACCGGCACTTCCTTGAAGGCCGGCGTGGCCGAGCCGCGCGCCACCAGCGCCGGGGAAATCAAGGGCGTCAGTTCCGGGAAATAGCCGAACACGTCGCCATCGGGCACGTCGTATTGCACCAGCTGGTAGCCGCTGCACTTGCGCGCAATCCCATCGGGCGCGGCAGCATGCACGTCGACCAATTGGCCGTCGCGCAGGCCAAGGCGCGCCAGCGTGCCGGCGGAGATGAACAGCACCTTGCGCGTGTGGTGCACGCCGCGGTAGCGGTCCACTTCGCCCGTGGTGTCGCGGTAGACGGTGGTGTTGTACTGGCGGTGCGCACGCACGGTGGCCAGGCACAGCACCCGGTCGCCAAAGGCAGCGCGGGCGCGGCCCATGATGGTGTCCTGCGGCAGCGCGATGGCGGTGAATTGCGCCTTGCCGGTGGCAGTCTTCCAGTCGCGGTTGCGCGCGCTGTTAGGCAGGTGGAAGCCACGCGGCTGCGCAATGCGGTCGTTGTATTTGTCAAAGCCCGCCACGGCCGTCTGCGCGACCTGCTCGATCAGCGAACGCGTCACGCTGTAGTCGCGGCCCATGGCTTGCCAGTCGATGCCGGGCATTGGCGCACCGGCAGCCAGCGTGTGGCGCGCCAGCTCGGTCACGATATGCGGTTCCGAACGCAGCTTGCCGCTGGCCGGCTCGCTGCGCCCGGCGGAAGCATGCACCATGCTGGCCGTATCCTCCACGCTGACGAACTGGCGGCCGCCTTCCTGCTCGTCGCGCTCCGTTCGGCTCAGGCAAGGCAGCAGCAAGCCGACCTGGCCGGGATGCAGGTGGGTCCGATTCAGCTTGGTCGCAATATGCACCGTCAACTGCAAGCCTTCCATCGCCTGCAGCACGCGCGGCGAATCCGGGCCGGCCACGGCGAAGTTGCCGCCAAGGCCGAGGAATGCATGCACCGAACCGTCCATGATGCCGTTGATGGCCGCCACCGCGTCCAGTCCATGCTCGGCCGGCGGCGTAAAGCCGAACACGCGCTGCAGGCCCTCCAGCCACTCCTGCTTGGGGCGGTTGGTCACGCCCACTGTACGATCGCCCTGCACGTTCGAATGGCCGCGCACCGGCATCAGGCCCGCGCCCGGCTTGCCCACATTGCCGCGCAAGAGCATCAGGTTGACCAGCATCTGGATGGTCTCGATCGCATATTCATGCTGGGTCAGGCCCATGCACCAGGTGGCGATGCTGGCATTGGAAGCGATATAGATTGCCGCCGCCTTTTCGATCTGCTCGCGCGACAGGCCGCTATCCTGCTCGACCTGCTGCCACGGCTGCGCGCGGACGGTGGCAGCGAAGTCCTCGAAGCCGCTGGTATGGCGCGCGATGAACTCACGGTCCAGCACCTTGCCGCCCGCCTGCTCCGCTTCCAGCACCGCCTTGCACATGCCGGCAATGGCCGCCAGGTCGCCGCCAACGCGCAACTGGAAGTACTCGCTGGCGATGCGGGTGCCGCGCCCGGTCAGGGTCTCGACCGGCGACTGCGGGTCGGCAAAACCGCGCAAGCCCGGTTCCAGCATCGGGTTGAAGGCAGCGATGCGGCAGCCGCGCAGCGACGCTTCGCGCAAGTCGCCCAGCATGCGCGGATGGTTGGTGGCGGGATTCTGGCCGAAAACGAAGATCGCCTCCGCGTGTTCAAAGTCCTCGCGCGTGACGGTGGATTTGCCCACGCCAAGCGTGGTGCCCAGCGCCATGCCGGACGATTCGTGGCAATAGTTCGACGAATCAGGCATGTTATTGGTGCCAAAGGCGCGCGCAAACAGCTGGTACGGGAAGGCCGCCTCATTGCTGCTGCGGCCGGAGGCGTAGAACACCGCACGGTTTGGCGAATCAAGCGACTGCAGCACGCCGGCCGCCAGCCTGAACGCCTCCTCCCACTCGATTTCGCGGTAGGTATCGCTGGCGCGGTCGTACAGCATCGGCGCGGTCAAACGGCCGAATCCTTCCAGCTCCCACTCGGCGCGCTGGCGCAGCGCCGCCAGCGGGTTGGCCGCAAAGAACTCCGGCGTAGCGCGGCGCACCGTCGATTCATGCGCGATCGCCCAGGCGCCCTGCTCGCAGAAATCGACCGCCTTATCCTTCGGCGAATCCGGATAGGCGCAGCCCGGGCAATCCACCCCGCCCGGCTGGTTCAACTGCGGCAGCACCTTCAAGGCCGGCAGCGCGCTATTGCTGCGCAGTGCTTTGGCCGTGCCATGCAGCGAGCCAAGTCCGCCAGCGGGTTTGTCATAAAAGCGAATCGGATGCTGCACAAGAATCTCCGGCCATTCTGTCAAGGCCGCGATGT
>DASWTB010000530.1:0-11113 GCA_036402315.1 Pseudoduganella sp.
CGCGGTCGATCTCACCGGCAGCGCGATCATTTCCGCCGCCACCACCACCAGCCAGGCCACGCCCAGCGAAATCCGCATGCCGACAATAATTTCGGGCAGCACGGCCGGCACGATCACCTGTCGGAACAGCCTGGAGCGCGACACGCCGAAGTTCTCCGCCGCCCGCAGGTAGCGCTTTTCGATGGTATGCACACCGGCTGCGGTCTGCACGATCATAGGGAACACGGCGGCGATAAAAATCAGGAATACCGGCGAAGCGTTGCCAACGCCGAACCACAGGATCGCCACTGGAATCCAGGCGATCGGCGAGATCGGCCGCAGGATCTGGAACACCGGGTTCAGCGTGCGGAAGGCGCCCTCAACGCGCCCCATCCACAGTCCCATCGGCACCGCAACCAGCACTGCCAGCGAAAAGCCCATCCCGACCCGCATCAGCGAAGCGCCGATGTGCTCCCACAGGCTGCCGTCCTCCACCAGCTCCAGGGTACCGGTGACGACTTGCCCCGGCGTCGGGAAAATCAGGCTTTCGGTGGCGATTACCGCATACCACCAGACGGCGACAATCGCCACCAGCACCGCCAGCGGCGGCCAAATCTTGTTCAATCTCTCCATGGGGCTTTGGCTAACAGGGTTTGCAGGCGCCATTGCAGCCGCGGCCAGCCAGCCGGCGGCGTGGGCTTGACCACGACCGTCATCTGGCCGCTGGCGTGGGCGGTGCAGGCGAAGGGATGTTCACCCGCCTGCTCGAACGGCAGGCGGAAGTCCTGGCCCGGCATGATCAGCACGGGTCCAAAAATCTGGGGCACGGTATCGCTGTTGCGCAGCAGGAGCACGTCGTTCACGCCCAGCACCAGGGTAATGGTGTCGGGCAGGATTTCGGCCTTCTCCCCCGCCATGCGGCGCGCCCAGGTGCCTTTGGGGATTTCGAACAGCGCATCGTGCGAGGACTGGCTGATCGGCGCGTAAGCCGCCCAGGCCAGCGCGCCTGCAACGGCTGCGGCCAGAAGGAAGGCGACGACAGCCAGCCTGCGCTTCATTGTCCCTGCGCCAGCAAGGTCACATCGTGTACGATGTCGTCGGCCGGACGGCCAAACGGCATCAATGCGCGCAGCTTGCCTTGGGGATCAATGAAATACAGGTAGGACGAGTGGCCCATCGTGTATTCGGTCTTGCTGCCTTCGACCATTTTCTTCGTGGCGGAGATGCCGTAGGCCTTGCGAATGGCGGCCATCTGCTCTTCGGTGCCGGTCAGCCCGATGAAGCTCTTGTCGAATTGCTCAAGGTAGCCTTTCAGTTTCGGCGCCGTGTCGCGCTGCGGGTCGACGGTGATAAACACGACTTGCAGTCTGTCGGCCAAGGGGCCGAGCCGTTCGCGGGCCTGCTTCAGCAGCGCCAGCGATACCGGGCAAACATCGGCACAGCTGGCGTAGCCGAACTCCAGCACCACTACCTTGCCGCGCAATTTATCAAGCGCGAAATCCCTGCCGTCGGCGGCTTTCTGCGCGATCTGCGGCGCCATGCGCGGCGGGTCGAAAGTGCCGGATTTCAGCTTGTCGGCAGCCTGGGCGAAACCTGCGAGCGCCAGTGACAGCGCTAACATGAACGGTCGAATCATAGGGCGATGCTCACCGGCTTGATGGACTTGACGAAGCTTTCGTCCACATAGGATTCAAACGCCACCGGGCGTTTCAGGGTGCCGGCCTCAATGGACAGCTTCATCAGTTCATCGAATTCGGCCCGTATCATGCGCAGGTCGCCGTAGGTCACGCGGTCGGCCGGGTTATCCATGACGAACTGGATTACCTTCGGGTCCTGGTTGAAGAACTTGCGGGTGGCGGCGATCTTCGCGGCCTTGGCCCGATTGGCCGGCGAGGCATCGAGCCAGTTGCCGGCTGCCTGCACGTGGTTCACCAGGTCCTGCACCAACGGCCGGTTGGACTTGATCAGCTCTTCGCGCACGGTCAGCACGCAGCAGATATAGTTGCGCCACTCGTCGCGGGTCATCGACAGCGGACGGGCGTAGCCGGCCTTCTGCGCGGCGGCGCCGAAAGGCTCGCCGGTGCAATACGCGTCAACCGCATTGGCATACAGTGCGGCCGGCATGTCGGGCGGCGCCATCTCGACGATCTGCACATCCTTCGGCGACATGTTTTCTCGCGCCAGCATTTTACGCAGGAACAGGAAGTCCACCGCAAAACGGCTGGGAATCGCGATGCGCTTGCCGCGCAAGTCCGCAAAACGCTTATGGGCGGAATCGGTGCGCACCATGATCACCGCGCCGGAGCGATGGCCGAGCGAAACGATCTTTAGCGGAATCCTCTTGTCGGCCAGGTCCATCACCAGAGGCGCCAGCATGTAGGCAGCCTGGATGCGGCCTGTCATCAGGGATTCCTTGATCTCCGGCCAGCCGCTGTACTTGCTGAACTCGAAAGCCCCGCCGCGCGCACTGCAGGCGATCGGCAAGGTCAGGTTGCAGGTAACCGGCAAACCGCCCACCACCAGCGGGTCGGCCGCCCGGGCCAGGGACGGCAGCAAGGCGCTGCCGCCCAGGGCCAGCGCACCACCCAGCAACTGGCGCCGGCGGTGGAAGTGTTCATGTTCAATTAAGGTTGACATCCAAACATTCTAGCACCAGCCTGAAACTTGACCCAGATCATGGCTGCAGGGTGCCGCGGAACGCAGACTTGAAGCATCAATCCCCCTGGAGCCAGCCATGTTCAAGCACATCCTCTTCCCCACCGACGGCTCGCCCGCGTCCAGCGCCGCCCTGCATTCGGCCATCAAGTTCGCGCAGGAGGCCGGAGCACGCGTCACGGCGCTGCACGTGATCCCTGAATTCCACATCTTCACCTACCATCCCGACATGCTGGAAGATACGCGCGGGGTTTACCTGAAGGACAGCGAAGCACACGCCGCGTCAGTGCTCGAAGAAGTGGCCAAGGCCGCCCGCGATTACGGCGTGCCCTGCGACGTCGTGCAACGCCGTTCCGACCAGCCCTACGAAACCATCGTCGCCACGGCCATCGATTACGGCTGCGACATGATCGCCATGGCGACCCACGGCTACAAAGGCGTGAAAGGCATGCTGCTGGGGAGCGAGACGCACCGCGTGCTGCTTAACACACCAGTACCGGTGCTGGTGTTCCGGCCCCAGTAAACTGAGGCAAAAACGCCACATGTTGCCAAGAGATTTATGACGCCCCCGTCACATAACCCTTTCAAATCTGGACAAATCATCCGATTTGTTCAAAGTCGGACAATTCAAACCGGTATATAAAGCCTTCGTCTTAATCGCAAAGCTTTTCCGTATTTGTCGCCGCTCCCGTGCTGCCGCATATTCTCGCGCATTATCACAGCACGGGGAAAACCATGACTTTCGCATTTCGCAAACTAGCGATGGCCGCCGCACTGGCAGCCATCGGCAGCGCCCAGGCATCCACCGCCGACCATCACGAATTCGAAGCCACGCTGCACGCGCCTTACCGCGCTGTCGCCGGCGCCAATGAAGCGCGCAGCTTCAAGCTCGAGTTCAGCTACCCTTACGCCAAGAACGCCCAGTCCGTAAGCTGGGTGCTGGAAGTGGTGGCGCCGAACGGCAGCGTGGTGGAACGCTGGACCGGCGTCGAACGCCTGCATGACAAGCCTGCCACCGTCAACGTTGAATGGGCCGGCCGCAACCGCCGCAACGCCCTGCAGAACGGCATCTACAAGGCCCGCCTGCGCGCCATCTCGGAAGAAGCGCAACGCAGCCTGGCTGCCGGCGCCGATGCGGTACTGCGCCGCATCGCCGCCCATGGCGGCGAAATCCACGACCAGGAATGGGATATCGCCATCGGCCAGCAGCCGCAAGCCAAAGCCGCAGCAACGCCATCGCTGATGGCCGTCGCGCCTGCGCCATCCTCGCTGCCATACACCGTCTACTTCGGCAACCTGCATAGCCAGACCAACCATAGCGACGGCGGCGGCGCCCTGGGCAGCTGCGGCGGTTCGCAAGCGCCGCAATCCGGCGCCCACGGCCCGGCCGATGCTTTCAGCTACGCGAAGGGCCGCGGGCTGGACTTCCTGCTGGCCTCCGAGCATAACCACATGTACGACGGCTCTGACTCCACCAACACTTCCGCCAACCCCGCCACAGCCAAGGCCCTGTACCAGTCCGGCCTGACGGAAGCCGCCAGCTTCAACAGCGCCAACCCGGATTTCCTCGCGATCTACGGCATGGAATGGGGCGTGATCAGCAATGGCGGCCACCTGAATATCCTGAATGCCAATGAGCTGCTGGGCTGGGAGAGCAACAGCTCCGGCCAACTGATTGCCGACACCTATACCGCCAAGAACGATTACACCAACCTGTACACCCTGATGCGCCAGCGCGGCTGGCTGGGCCAGTTCAACCACCCGTCCTCCAGCGGCCAGTTCCTGGTCAACGGCGTACCACTGGGCTACACGGCTGACGGCGACGAAGCGATGGCGCTGTGCGAAGTGATGAACACTTCGGCCTTCTCCACCAATACCACCGAAACCGAAACCGGCCGCAGCAACTACGAAGGCGCCTGCAAGAAAGCGCTGGAAGCCGGCTACCACGTTGCTTTCAGCACCAACCAGGACAACCACTGCGCCAATTGGGGCGCCTCCTACACCAACCGCACCGGCGTGCTGATCCCGAACGGCACGGCGCTGAGCACCGCCAGCTTCATGGACGCGATCCGCGCCCGCCGCGTCTTCGCCACCATGGACAAGACTTCGCAGCTGGTGTTGACCGCCAACGGCCATATCATGGGCGAGCGTTTCACCAACAGCGGCCCGCTGAACCTGGTGGCCAACTTCACCAGCAGCTCCGGCAAGACCGTGTCGACGTCGGAATTCTATGAAGGCGTCCCGGGCCGTAACGGCACCGTCACCCTGCTCGCCTCCAGCGCCAACACCACCATCACCCCAACCGACGGCGTCCACTTCTACTACGCCAAGGTCACCCAGGATGACGGCAATATCCTGTGGTCGGCGCCGGTGTGGGTGACGCAGCAAGGCTCCACCGGCGGCGACACCGTAGCGCCGACTGTCAGCGCATCCAGCAGCGGCAGCAGCGGCACCATCACCTTCAATGCCAACGCCACCGACAACGTCGGCGTGACGAAAGTCGAGTTCTACGTGGACGGCGCGCTGAAAGGCACCGACACCGCATCGCCATGGTCGTACGCCTTCAACTCCACCGGCGTGGCCAACGGCACCCACGTGCTGACCGCCAAGGCCTTCGACGCCGCCGGCAACAGCGCGCTGTCTTCCGGCGTCAACTTCAGCGTGAACAACACCACCACCACGCAACAACTGCTGCTGAACAGCGGCTTTGAATCGGGCAGCACCAGCTGGAGCGCAAGCAGCGGCGTGATCACCAACGATTCCTCCGTATCGGCCCACGCCGGTACCTGGAAGGCCTGGATGAACGGCTACGGCAGCGCACATACCGACACGCTGTACCAGCAAGTGAGCATTCCATCGACCGCCACCAGCGCCACCCTGGGCTTCTGGCTGAAGATCACGTCCAGCGAAACCACCACGACCCAGGCTTACGACACGCTGAAGGTCCAGGTGCGCAGCAGCAGCGGCGCCGTGCTGGCAACGCTGGCTACTTACTCGAACCTGAACAAGGGTTCCAGCTATGTGCAGCGCACCTTCGACATGAGCGCGTACAAAGGCCAGACCGTGCGTATCTACTTCGAAGGCGTGGAAGGCTCCACCGTCGCCACATCCTTCATCGTGGATGACATTACGCTGAACGTGCAGTGATTCTAATGTCGCGCAAGCCCTTGCCAAGCTTGCGCCGCAACAGCGTGCGCAACGTCACGCCGTCGCGATAACCCACCTGCTCGGCAATCCGGTCGACATTCTGGTCGCTGGTCTTGAGCAGGTGGACTGCACGTTCAATACGCAAATCCTGAACATAGTTCACGGGCGTCTTGCCCAGCACCTCCTGCAGGCGCCGCGCCAGCGTGCGCTTGCTGGTGGCCAGCGCCTCAGCCGCCGCCTCCAGATTGAAGCCTTGCGCCAGGTTTTGCCTGACCCAGCGATCAAAGCCCGCCACCAGCGGGTCGGCATGGGCCAGGTGGTCCGAAATCACATATGCCGATTGCGCCGGACGCGCGTCCACCACCAGGTAGCGCGCCACCAGGGCCGCCAGTTCCGGGCTGGCTTGCCGGATCAGTGCCAGCGACATGTCCAGGTGGCTGAGTGCCGCGCCCGCCGTAATGAACTGGCCCGACCCCACCACCATGCGCTGGGCATCCAGGCGCACCGAGGGATAGCGCTGGCGGAACATCGGCGTCAGCCACCAGGTCGTCGTCGCTTCCTCGCCATCCAGCAGGCCGCTTTCGGCCAGCACGAAAGTGCCGATGCACGCCGCCGCAATGCGCACGCCCTGCCCGGCCAGCTCGCGCAGCGCAATGCCGGCATCTGCCACTTCGGCCGAGGCCAGCGCAGCCTCCAGCGGCACCGGCATCTTGTGGCCAATGGCGGGCAGGATCAGCAAGTCTGGCGCGGCCGGCGCCAACGGCACCACCGGCAGCTGCATGCCTTGGGCGCTGCGCACTGCGGGACGGATGCCGGCCAGCGTCACATTGAAGGCCGGCTGCGGTGCTTCCAGCATGGGCGCCAGTTCATTGGCCGTGGTGAAGGCGTCCAGCACGGCCGAAAGTCCGGTGTCGAATACGCTGTCCAGCGCGAGCACGGTGATATTCATGGCACGATTGATACCAAAGATGTCAATCTCGCCAATTTAACCCCTTGTGCCGCGCCGGTAAAGTACCTCCATCGCAGATTCGCGATCAATCCAACAAGGAGATAGCCATGATCAAGTACGCACTGTTCGCCCGATTCGAAGCCAAGCCGGGCAAGGAATCCGCCGTAGCAGACTTCCTCCACACCGGCCTGGCGCTGGCCAAACAGGAACCAGGCACCAAATACTGGTTCGCCCTGCGCCTGTCCGAGCGCGTGTTCGGCGTGTTCGATGCCTTCGAAACGGAAGAAGCGCGCCAAGGCCACCTGAACGGGCCGATCGCGCAAGCCCTGATGGCACAGGCGCCCGAGCTGTTCGCCACCCCGCCAGGCATCGAGCCAATCGAGGTGCTGGGCCTGAAAGCAGCGTAATTACTGGTCCTCGGAGGAGACGAAGTTGTACTTCTTCTTCAACTCCTCCACTTCCGCCCTGTTGGTCTGCATGAAGCGCCGAAACTCATCGACTACTTTCGGGTATTTGTGCGAAGACAAGTACCACTGGCCGGAGGCATGCGGCAAGTCCGGGTCGTACACCACCGGCACCTGCGGCAGCTTGCGGATCTTGGTCCAGTAATAGCGGGCGATGCGGGTATTCATGTAGGCGCCATCGACGCGCCGCATGATCAGCTTTTCGTAAAGAGCATCGTAATCGGCGGTTTCTTCGATGCGCAGCGAGCCGGCCGACATTAGTTGCTGGTATGGGTAAGGCGTGAAGCCAAGCGGAATGCCTAGCGTTTTGAGGCGGCCCACACCTTTGCCGACATTCTCCGGCCGGACCAGCACCCCGTCCGTGAATTCCAGTATCGGAGCGTAGCTGATCTTCAGTTCCTTTTTCATTTCCACTACCCAGTTCGGGTTGTCCGGAAAGGCCAGGTCGACCTGGCCGTCGACGAACAGGCGATCGCGCCGCTTCAATGGATAGGTTTCGTAAATAAAGGTGTAGCCCATATGCCGGGCGAAGGCATCAAGGATGTCCTTGCCCAGGCCACCATACACGCCGTTCTTCACTTCGGAATAAGGCAGCCAGTTCCTGTAGTCTTCCACGCCTATGGAGAAGTTCTTCTTGTCGGCCGCCTGCGCGGCGCCCCACACCAGCAGCCCGGCCAACAACCCTCTCCACATGACGCACCTCCGTCATTCAAGCTGGTAGGCGTAAATGTTGACGACGTTAAAAGTGGTGTCGGGCACGTACACGCGCCGGTCGCGCGCGTAGATGAAGAACGGCATCCAGACGCCGCCTACTTCGGGATACTTCTTGAATACAAGCTCCCCAGTTACGTATTCTAGCGTGTCCTCGCCAATGCGGAAGATCTTCAGCGCGCGGTTTACCAAATCGTTGACAATCAGGTGCCCTTCCTGGTCCACGCACAGGCTGGCCGGCAGGTAGAACTTGTCGGCATCCTTCTCCAGGTCGTCGCAATAACCGGCACGGCCGTAGCTCCACAGGCTGTTGCCGTGGCGGTCGAACACGCGAATGCAGTTGTTGAACTGATCGCATACGAAGACGCGGTCCTGGGCATCGATGGTCACGTCGCACGGTGCGAAGCTGGCCAGCGGCTGTCCCTTTTCGACCCACTGGAAGTTCTTGACGAAGGAAACCAGGCCGGAAGGCTGCAACTGCCACATCGAAATACGGTTGTTCAGCGAGTCGGCAATATAGATCTCGCCATGGCGGTTCACTTCCAGTCCCTGCGGCGCCTTCAGCGTGCCGTCGCCCCCCAGCCCTTCGCGCGCAAAGGGCAGGCCATAATTCAGCAAGTGCCCGCCAGGGCCGAACTGGAACATCGACACCGTGCAAGCGTTGAAATTGGTGACGAACACCAGCGGCGTGCCGGGGCAGATTTGCCCAAGCAGCGGCTGCGAAGGATAATACACCGCCATCGCCAGCCCGCCCGGCATGAAGAAGCCGCGCATCATATCCTGCAGCTGGGCGATCGGGTCGGCCGCCGTATCGAAGGTCTTCATGCACCAGTTGCCGGAATCGATATTGAATGACGAGGTGGCGGCCCCCGCCAGCGGATCGAGCCGCGCGTGGTGCTTCAGCTGGTCGTACCAGTATTTGTAGATATTGGCCGTTGCGCTGGCCCAGCTGTCGATCCAGTTCGACTGCGGCAAGGTGCCGCTGCCCTCGCGCTTGGGATCGACGCCAATCACCGCCGTCATGCAATTGAATTGCGAGGTGACGGCCTTCTCCGCCTGCTTGTCGCGCCGGTGGCCGACGGCATCGAGCAGGATCGCATCCTGGTCGCCGCCATCGCGGTCGGGCGCAATGCGCATCTTGAGCACCGTGGAGGCGAACGGCTCGGTCACGTAGTAGACGTTGGCGTCGGCCGCGGCGCAGATCTGGTAAGGACCGACGAAAACTGCATCCTCCAGCGTGCCGTACACCAGGTCGGAAATCGAATGCACCGCCTGGGGCTTATGGTTCCAGAGCGGCAGCATGCCCTCCACTATCGTCAGCAGCTTGCCGTCGGTATCGTAGACCGTGATCGAATCTTCGACCTGGCCTGGCACGAAGATGCGGTCGTTGATCACGCACACCGAGCGCATGACGTTGAACTTGCCGATACCGGCCGGATTGCCGAAGCTATGCAGCAGCGACGTCTCGCCGGGGCATTGCACGCGTTCGTCCTTGATCGGCCAGGCGGTATCGATCTTCAGTACTTCGTAATGGCCGGTGTTGGCCAGGTACAGGTTGCCGTGCGAATCCGAGGCCAGGCCCTGGGGCCACAGCAGGTTGTGCACGCTGTTGGCGTCGTCAATGGTACGGAACTGCAGCACGAACTTGCCTTCCGGTGTGAACTTGACGCAGCGGCTGCGGTCATCGCCTTCGGTGTGGAAAAACTCATCGCACACGTAGACGAATTGCTGGCCGCTGGCCTCCTTCACGAAGGTAATGCCATTCGGATCGCTGAGCGGCACGAAGCCCTTGCCGTTGATGCCATCCGCGGCGTCGCCGAAAGCGAACTGGAAATCGATCGAGTGCTCGTCGTATTCGAACACCACGACGCGGCCATTGCCCATGTCGGTGCAGTACATCAGGTCCTGCTCAGGATGCGGGCAAAGATGGAAAGGCATCAGCAGGCGGCGCGCCTGCTCGGTGCCCTCGCCCGGCGTGTCGATGACGTGCAGCAGCGTATTCAGGTCGGCCGTGAAAACCAGCAGGCGGCTGTTGCCGGTATCGCACACCCAGACGTGGTCGTAATGGTCGCGCGCAATGCCGACCGGGGAATTCATGGTGAAGTCTTCCGGCAGTTCGCCGCGCGCCGTGCTGCCTGGCAAGACGAGCTCGCCGTAGTGCGTAATATGATGAAATTTGCTCATGGCCATCCCCGCCTGTTGGTTGAGCATTCCAGTATCCCGGCTGCCGGATAAATCGGCAACATTGAGACGAAAGCCCTTAACGGCAGGGACGGCGAGCTATCAAATGACTAGGGTGGCCGGCTCAGAACGGCACTGTGGCGGTGAACCAGGCGCGAACCCGGGACGCCTTGCCGTCGCCATCTTCTCCCTTGGCGCCTGGCGCCGGGTTGTGGCCCAGCTTGCGCGCCACCTGCACCTGCAGCACCGTACCGCTTGTGCCACGCCAGCTTGCACCGAGACCGGCGCCTTTGAGGGTGTAGCTGTTGCCTGGTCCATTTTCGGCAAGGGCGCCTGCATACAAACCATTGTTCAGCCGCACATGGCCGACGTCCACGAAGGCCGACAGGTCGGTACGCAAAGCCTGCAACTCGTAATGCAATTCAGTGCTCAGCACATGCCCCTCATCGCCGGTGGCCTCGCCGGCCGGGTAGGCGCGCACGCGGCCGGCGCCGCCAAGAGAAAATTTCTCGCCCGACTCCAGGTTGCGCGACGCGAACTGGCCGCTGGCATTCAGCAGCAAGCCGAAGTTGCCGGCCAGGCGCTGGAAGCGGCCCAGCGTGTAAGCCAGATGGGAAAAGCGGCCCGCGCTGCGGGCGCCGGCGGCATCGGCCGTTGCCGACGCCGGGTTGCCACCAAGGTCCAGGTGGCCGAGGCTCAGCTCCAGGCTGGCCTGGGTCATCGCATCCTGGTCCTGGCGGCTGAAGCTCACAGCCATTGGCAACACCTTGACATGCTTGTCGCTGGTCTGGGCGCCGTTGGCAAAGTTCGCGTAACGCTTGTCGTCGTAGCCGGTGCGCAACAGGATATTGGTGCTGCGCGTGCGCAGCAGCGGGTAGCTGACGATTAATTGCGACACCGTCGCCGTGCCGTGCGCATCCAGCGACTGGAATTCCTCGCCCAGCTTGTAGCGCAGGCGCGAGAACGCGGCGCCGGCCTTCAGGCCCTTGAAGCCCATCGGCGCGACGTAGCCCGCGCGTCCGTAGCG
>DASWTB010000531.1:0-2965 GCA_036402315.1 Pseudoduganella sp.
AGCAGGCCGGTGGACACCGCCACCAGGGCGTCATTCTTGAAAGCGCCGGTGGCGAAGGCATTGGCGTCGCCTTCGTAAATCGCCACTTCCGGACGGCCGATGCCCGCCTTGTCGGCCAGTGCATGCACCGTGCCGACCAGCCACTGCTCGGTCGAATTCTGTGGCTGCTCGATCACGCGCGCACCGGTCGACCACTTCGCCATCGGCTTCGACATCAGCAGCGAAATAATTGAGCCGGTGAAGCCCACCACGACGGAAAATGCCAGCAAGCCGCCCAAGCTCGTGCCGGAACCGGGACGCCCGATACCCAGCAGGGACAGGACGATCGACAGCACCAGGACAACCGCAAGGTTGGTGGCAATGAACAGGATGATGCGTTTCATAGAGGCCTCCGGACAAGCTTTACCGAACGATAATCTATGGACAGCAGTAGGGATTTACAAGTCCCCGGTCAGAACCAGTCGTGCCACACGGGCGTCACATTTGCCGGCAGCGGCGGCAGCAGGCGGAAATCGACCCGCGCCTCGCCTGGCGCATGAAAATCGGTCCCGCGCGAAGCCAGAAAGCCATAGCTATTGGCCAGGTTAGCGTATTTCGGATACTGGTCCGGCGTATGCGATCCCGTCACCACCTCGATCGCCGTGCCGCCCAGCTGTTTGAATTCGTCAAACAGTACGCCTTCCTGCATCGGCGTGAACTTGTAGCGCCCCGGATGTGCGATCACGGCAATGCCGCCGGCGCCGAGAATCCAGCCCACCGCATCCTGCAGGGTAGCCCAGCGGTGCTCGACATACCCCGGCTTGCCCGGCGACAGGTACTTGCGGAACACTTCCGACACTGACGAGCAGACCCCCTGCTCCACCAGGAAGCGGGCAAAATGGGTGCGCGACATCAGCGCCGGGTTGTCGACGTAATTCAGCGCGCCCTCGTAAGCGCCCGGAATACCCGCCAGTTCAAGTTGGCGCCCGATTTCCCGGCCGCGGTTATCGCGCCCCGAACGGGTATCTTCCAGTCCCTTGATCAAGGTTGGATTGTTTTCATCAATCTGCAAGCCGACGATATGCACCGTCTCATTGGCCCAGGTGATGGAAATCTCCACGCCGGTCACAAAGCGCATGCCGTACAGCTGCGCGGCAGCGCGGGCGGTGGCGACGCCGCCAACTTCATCGTGGTCAGTCAGGGCCCAGACATTGACGCCCGCCTTATGGGCATGCTCGGCCACTGCCGCAGGAGGCAGCACGCCGTCGGACACGTTCGAATGGCAATGGAGGTCTACGTTCAACATACGAATTGCAATATTGCGAAGGTTTCATTGTACGCTGAAAGCTCAGGCCAGGAATTCCTCCAGCATTTCAGCCAGCAGTTCCGGCTGGTCGTGGTGCAGCATATGGCCGGCACCCGGCATCATTTTCGGCGTGACCTTGGCCAGGTGGCCCAGGCGGCGGTCGATCTCGGCGCGCGCCTCGTCCTTGGGGCCCATCCACAGCCACATATTGGTGTCTTCCGCCTCCACCCACAGCACCGGCGCGGTAATTTTCTTCCAGCAGGCCAGCACTTCCTCCACGCGGTAGAGCGAAGGGCCGGGACGCTTGTGCACCGGATCGCCCAGGATCTGCCAGCTGCCATCGGCATTCTGGGCCGACCAGTGGCTGGCCAGGAAGGCGGCCTTTTCATCGGACAGGCGCGGGTTGGTCTTCTGCAGGCGGGCGGCAACAGCGGCCTGCGATTCGTACGTGCGCATTTCCGGCTCGACCAGCAGCTCGTCCAGCCACTTGCGCATGCGCGACGGGGCCTGCTCCGGCACAGTCGCCTTCAGGCCAAAGCCTTCCAGGTTGATCAGGCGGCGGATGCGCTCAGGGCGCACGCCCGCGTACAAACTGACCACATTGCCGCCCATGCTATGGCCCAACAGGTTGACTTCGCCCTCCGGCTGGTAGTGGCGCAGGATCGCGTCCAGGTCTGCCACATAGTCAGGGAACCAGTACGTATCGGTGCCATTGCGCTCGGTCAGGCCGAAACCGCGCCAGTCGGGCGCAATCACATGCCAGTCGCCCTTCAGGCAATCGACCACGAACTGGAAGCTGGCGCCCACGTCCATCCAGCCATGCACCATGAAGACCTTGGGCGCGCCTTCACGGCCCCAGTGCAGCACGTGGGTGCGCTTGCCGCGCACCTGGATAAAATCGGAACGGGATGGAATCATGGTGCTTGCCTCGAAATGGGTGAACCACAATAATAGCACGACCGTGCTAAAACCTGCTTGACGTACAATAGCGCCACTTCCCCCTACTGGACCATCCATGACAATTTACCAGCTTGGCGAACATGCGCCAGAGATTGATGCCTCCGCATTCGTGGCGGAGAATGCGACGTTGATCGGCAAGGTGACCTTGCAGGCGAACAGCTCCGTCTGGTTCGGCGCAACGATCCGCGGCGATAACGAGCGCATCACAATTGGTGAAAACAGTAATGTTCAGGAAGGCACGGTAATGCATACCGACATGGGCTACCCGCTCACGGTGGGCAAGGATGTGACCATCGGCCACCAGGCCATGCTGCATGGCTGCACCATCGGCGACGGTTCGCTGATCGGCATCCAGGCCGTGGTGCTGAACGGAGCGAAGATCGGCAAGGGCTGCCTGGTCGGCGCCGGCGCCCTGGTCACCGAGGGCAAGGAATTTCCCGACAACTCGCTGATCGTCGGCGCGCCTGCCAAGGTAGTGCGCCAGTTGACAGCGGAAGACGTGGCGCGCCTGATCGGCAGCGCCGACAGCTATGTCAAACGTGGCCAGCTGTTCAAGTCGCAACTGAAAAAGATTGGATAAACATGACGAACACCCCGGATACCCTGCAGAAGTTTGTTTTCGAAGACGCCGCCGTACGCGGTGAGCTGGTAGACATTTCCGCCACCTGGCGCGAAATCGTGTCCCGCCACCACTACCCGGTTGCCGTCAAGCGCCTGCTG
>DASWTB010000532.1:0-6079 GCA_036402315.1 Pseudoduganella sp.
CTGGTTCGGCACCGAAATTTCAAGACCGCGAAAGCTGCATTGCACGGGCCCCGCGCCGCCGCATGGTTTTTCTCAGTAACAATTGCTTACCGTGGAAACAATTTTAGGGTCACCGGATTTTGTTCCTGAGCCGTTATCCAAGCAAGCGCCAATGATGGCGATCTCAGGAGAAAACAAAATGGAAAACAGCCCACGCACCCAAATTCACCCAATGGTAGTTATTGCCGCCGCTTCGGTAGCGCTTGTAAGCCTGGTTGGAGCCGCATCGATTGCCGGCCTGCTGCCGAACTCCAATGCAACTCCGGCGCCCAGCAATGTCGCTGCTCCGGCAACTGTGGCGGCTCAGGCAGCTCCAGTGGCTGCAGTCGCAACGCCTGCACCAGTCGAGGCGCCTGTGCGCGCCCCGGAGGCACGCCGTGAAGTGGAGCACAGGACCGTCGCACATCGCAGCTCCACGCCGGCCCCGCGAGTCGCACAAGAGAATGCGCAAACGTCGGTGTCGGCTCCAGCACCTGCTCCAGCGCCCGCCCCTGCACCGGCGCCCGCCCCGCAAAATAGCGCGCTTGGCATCGGCATCGGCGCTGTGGTTGGCGGCCTGATCGGCAACCAGGTGGGTGGCGGCAATGGCCGCAAGGTGGCTACGGTTGTCGGTGCTATTGGCGGTGGCTACGTCGGCAACGAGATCGCAAAGCGCAACCAGCAGCAGCAACAGCAGCAAGAGCAACCGCAGCAGTAACAAAGGCTGGCCTCGTGGCATCCGCCCACCGGGCCAGCGCCAAGCACTTGCGCGCGATCAGAAGTGGTATTCGGCGCGGACCATTGGGGTCTGCGCCAGGCTGCCCGGTACGTTGGACGGATTACCGAACTTGTTGCGCCAGTACTGATACTCGAAACCGGCTTTCAGCTTGCCCGGTTTCAATCCCGCCGCAGCGCTGAAGTCATACATCACCTGCATGTCGATGTTGGTCTCCGGCGCGGTTGGTCCGCCAAATTCATTGCGTCCCTTCTCGCCGATGTAGTTCATATACCCTTCGAACGACCAGCCACTGCCAAGCGGGATGCCCCACGCCGCATTCAGCATGGCGTGCGTGTCGTAGTGGTAGCGCTTGGACACGCCGATCGGTTCATTGCTTTCCCATAGCGCCAGCAGGCTGATATTGAGGAAGCCCGGTACGTCGACCATCAGCGTCGGCCCCATCACCAGCATCTGCTTGCGCGAGGCGTAGCCCTTGTCGTTCTTGTGGTTCCAGTCGAAGCCCGCGGTGAAGCCCAACCCACGCATGCCGGCGCCTTTGAACTCCTTGCCGGACAGCTTGCCGATATCCAGCGTGTGGCGGTACAGCAGGTAGGCTTCCGTCGCGCGGTCGTCCTTGCGGTCGGACTTCAGGATATCCAGGTTCATGTAATTGCTGCCGTACTGGTAACCGCTGGCGTGGGTCAGGTTGATCACGCTCTTGCGGATGTCGTCCGGGTTGTACGGTTCGGCGAACCTGGTGCCGAAGCGGTAGCCGATGGAGTTGTCCATCCAGTCCAGGGCCAGGGCCGGCTGGGCGGCGCCAAGTGCCAGGGAGACAACGGCGGCGGCGCACGCCAGCGGTGCGAATCGGGTCATGCATCCTCCTGTTAGCGTAATTTCGGGGTGGCGTCGAGTTTAAACAACCCGACCACTTCTTCCAGTCGTGCGGCCTGTTCGCTGAGCGATTGTGCTGCGGCGGCAGCTTCCTCCACCAGCGCGGCATTCTGCTGCGTGGTGTTGTCCATTTGGGTGACGGCCTGGTTGACCTGGTCGATGCCCAGGCTTTGCTCCTGGCTCGCACTGGCGATTTCCTGCATCAGGCCAGCCACGTTCTGCACGGATTTGACGATGTCCTGCATTGCGGCGCCAGCAGAATCGGCCAGCTTGCCGCCATCGGCCACCTGCTGGACGGATTCGGTGATCAGCTCCTTGATCTCTTTCGCCGCAGCCGCGCTGCGCTGGGCCAGGTTGCGCACCTCGCTGGCAACGACGGCAAAACCGCGGCCCTGCTCGCCGGCGCGCGCCGCTTCAACGGCGGCATTCAGCGCCAAAATATTGGTCTGGAACGCGATGCCGTCGATCACGCCGATGATGTCGGAGATCTTGTTTGAGCTGGCCGTGATCGTCGCCATCTTCTCAACCACCTGCCCCACCACGACACCGCCACGCTTGGCCGATTCGGCGGTGCCGGCCACCAGCTTGTTGGCCTGTTCGGCATTGGCGGTGTTGTTATGCACGGTCGAAGTCAGTTCTTCCATCGCGGCCGCGGTTTCTTCCAGGTTCGAGGCTTGCGCCTCGGTGCGGGCGGACAAGTCCATATTGCCGCTGGCGATATCACCCGTCGCAGCGCCGATGGCGCGGCTGCTGTCGCGCACGCGCAGGATGGTGGCGTTGAGCGATTCGACAAACTTGTTAAAGGCTGCCGCCAGGGCGCCCAGTTCGTCCTGCGACTTGACTGGCATGCGGCGCGTCAGGTCGCCGCCGCCGCTGGCAATATCTTCCAGCAGTTCTGCCGCCTGCGCCACCGGCGATGCGATGGCGCGGGCGATCACGAAGATCGCCAGCATGCCGATGCCGCCGCCGATGATGGCCGCGATCAGGGAAGTCATGGCCGCGCCGCGTGCGATGCCCGCCAGTACTTCGGCTTCCGGTACTTGTGCGACCAGGTAGGCGTTCAGCTCAGGGATGAAGGACGATGCCACCAGCATTTCACCTTCCTCGCCTTTGAAGCTGTCGGCCACAAAGGCTTCGCCGCCCAGCAGGCGCTTGGCCAGGGCTGGCGTCATGCCGTGCATTTCCGCCAACTGGTGCTTGCCGTCGACCATTTTCGGGTCGCGGTGAATCAGCACGGTGCCGTTCGCCCGCACCAGGAAGACGTAGCCGGATTGACCCAGCTTGTAGCTGCGGACGGCCTCCGCGAGTGCGTCGACGGACAGGCCAAGACCTGCAACAGCCTGCTTGCCGCCAGCCGTCTGCACGCGGGTATTGATGAACAACATATAGGTATTGGCGCTCACATCCTTGTCGATGTCGAGCTGGTAGGCTGAGCTGCCGGACAGGAAGCCGTAGAACCATTGGTCACTGGCGGCTTTCTCGTTCAGCGTGCGGTCATAGCCCTTGTCGGTGAAGTACTTGCCGGTTGCACGCGACACCCAGAACACGGTGGCAGCATTGTTCTTGGCCTTGAGGTTCTTCGCCTCAGTCGTCCACGTGGCCGCACCCTCATCCGGCACGCCCGCGTCTTCCCAGGCATGCAGGAAGGTGTTGTTGGCCAGTGTTTGGGAAACCGCCAACGGAGTGGCGATCTGGCGCAGTACGTCGTTGCGAATGGCCGCCACCTGGGCCGGAAGTTCCTGCCGCAGCACGCGCTCGCGCGCCGCCTGGCTGGTCTTCATGATGCTGAGGGTGGAGGAAATGATAATGAACAGCAGAAGGGTCAGGCCCATGCTGAGAAGAAGCTTGTGCCGGATGGACAAGCGGTGCAGCAATTCCATTCGATCTCCCGGGTGTCGATATTATGCGACCAGCATATCAACGCCCGGGGGCCGCCACAATCAATCCAATCGAATATGGCGGATTCTCACAACAGCTACTACTACTCGATTACAGCACGCAATTCAGCGACTTGCGCTGCCAGGGCCGCCACTTCTTCGCGTAGCGAAGCGACCTCCTGCTCCAGCTGGAACACGCGGTCGGAACGGCTGCCGCCCCCCTCGCCTGCCCCGCTTGCACTGCCGCCATAAGCGCCAGCGGTGGCCTCGCGTGCCAGCGCTTCCTCGCCGCCGAGCAGTTGGCCGTAGCGCGGTTCGCGCGAGCCGGGCGCCAACGGCAGTTTGGAAACCAGCGGCGGATACTTATCAATCAGGAACTGCAGGCCGGTTTCGACATCGGCTACCGACTTGAATTCATGCAGGCGGCCGGTGCGCGTGCGGATTTCGCCGGCCGTTTGCGGGCCGCGCAGCATCAGGATGGTCAGGATTGCCAGCTTGTCCTGCTCCAGCGTCCACTTCATGCGCATGCGGTGCTCGTATTTGACCACGCGCGCGCCGGACTGGCTGACGGTGCCGACCAGCTTGCGCTCAGCCAGGCGGGCCAGCACGTCGGCCACGGTTTCTTCGCTCAGCTGCATGACCGGCTCGCGGCTGGACAGCTGGTTGCAGCCGTTGGTCAGCGCATTGAGCGACAGCGGATAGTTATCCGGCGTCAGGCCTTCCTTTTCAGCCAGTACCGCGAGCACGCGGATTTCAAACGGGTCCAGAATATCGTCCATGGTTTTCCTTATTCGACCAGTTTGTTGAGTTCTGCGGAATCGAGCTTGTCGCATGGCTTGAGGTCTGGACAGGCCAAGCCTGCCGCCCTCATTGCTGCAGACAGGCGTTCGATCTGTTCTTCCTGCGCCACCGCGTGGGTGATCAGGCTATGCAAAGCCTTTGACAGCGGGTCGTCGCCGTTGGCGGTCACGCCGTAAGCGGAGAAGAAGCGCGACGATGGCGATGGCGCAGCGTGTTCCTTCTGCACCAGGTGGGCCGGGTTGCCGACAGCGGTGGCGCCTGCGGGCACGGGTTTCAGCACCACGGCGTTGGAGCCGACCTTGGCGTATTCGCCAACCGTGAAGCCGCCCAGCACCTTGGCGCCGGCACCGATGATCACGCCGCGCTCCAGTGTCGGGTGGCGCTTGGCGCCTGCGTGCAGCGAGGTGCCGCCGAGGGTGACGCCCTGGTAGATGGTGCAGTCGTCGCCGACTTCCGCGGTTTCGCCGATAACTACGCCGAAGCCGTGGTCGATGAATACGCGGCGGCCGATCGTGGCGCCGGGGTGGATCTCAATGCCGGTGATGATGCGGGCCAGGTAGGAGATGAAGCGGCCCAGCCATTTCAGGCCGTGGGTCCAGCACCAGTGCGCCCAGCGGTGCATGACGATGGCTTGCAGGCCCGGGTAACAGGTCAGCACCTCCCAGCCATTGCGAGCTGCGGGGTCGCGCTCGATGATGCTGCGGATGTCGTCACGGAGGTGGTCAAACATGGTGGTGCTTTAGGGGGATGTTGTTCAGGCAAATATCATAGCGCATATGCCTGGGGATTGCTGGCGGCCAAACCGGTAACCCGGTGTCTGACCCGCAGGGTCAGACACCGATACGCGGCAGCCGCGGCCTGACTTGAAGTGTGGGACGGGGGCTGGACCTAGGGCCGGTCCCCGCCGGTTTACCGGTTTAGGCTTCGCGTGCGATACGCTGGCGGCGCGCTTCATACAGGCAGACGCCGGATGCTACGGATACGTTGAGAGACTCAACCGAGCCGAACATCGGAATCGACACCAGCACATCGCAGGTCTCGCGCGTCAGGCGGCGCATGCCCTCGCCTTCCGAACCCATGACGATCGCGGTCGGACCAGTGTAATCGCCTTCATACAGGGTCTTGTCGCCATCATCCGAAGTACCAATCAGCCAGATATCGCGTTCCTTCAGTTCGCGCAGCGTGCGCGCCAGGTTGGTCACGGTAATGAACGGCACCGATTCCGCCGCGCCGGAAGCCACCTTCGCCGCAGTAGCATTCAGGCCAACAGAACGATCCTTCGGCGCGATCACGGCATGCGCACCAGCACCATCCGCCACACGCAGGCAGGCGCCCAGGTTGTGCGGATCGGTAATGCCATCCAACACCAGCAGCAGTGGCGGGCCTTCCACCGCATCCAGCAGTTCATCCAGGTTGCGCGCCAGCGCCAGCTGGGAAGCAAACGCGATCACGCCCTGATGGCGGCGGGTGCCGACGATCTTGTCGAGGCGCTCGGATTCCACCGGCATCACGCGCACGCCAGCCGCCTTCGCGTGGGCGATCAGGTCTTTCATGCGGCGGTCGTCGCGGGCCTGGTCGAAGAAGATTTCTTCGACGCTGGAAGCTTCGTGGCGCAGGCGCGAGGTAACGGCGTGGAAGCCGAAAATCATTTTGTTCTTGGACATCGGTAGTTCTCAAAAAAGGTCCGGCGCCGCAGCGCCGGATGGGGTGCTTATCGTTTTTTCTTAGGCTTGGCAGCCTTGGTCACGCGCTTGGCGCCAGTTTGCGCCTT
>DASWTB010000533.1:0-4926 GCA_036402315.1 Pseudoduganella sp.
CAGGGTCTGACACCCGACACGCGGCAGCAGCGGGCTAGTGTCAGACCCCGCGGGTCTGACACTGGTTTACCGGTTTTGGCTAAAAGTTAAACGCTACCACGCTTCGCGATCGACGCGAACGCGGAAAAATACTCAGGGAACGTCTTCGCGACGCATTTTGGATCATTGATGCGAACCTTGGCGCCCTGGCGAATGAAGCCATCCAGCGAGGCGAGCGAGAAGCACATCGCCATGCGGTGGTCGTCATACGTATCAATGGCTGCCGGCAGCAGCGTGGCCGGCGGCGTGACGGACAGCCAGTCAGCCCCCTCCTCCACCCTGGCGCCCAGCTTGCGCAGCTCAGTCGCCATGGCCGACAACCGGTCAGTTTCCTTCACGCGCCAGGAAGCAATATTGCGCAGGGTAGTCGTACCTTCGGCGTACAGCGCCGCCACGGCAATGGTCATCGCCGCATCCGGAATATGGTTGAAGTCCATGTCGACCGCCTTCAACGGACCGGCGGCGCTGGCTTCGATCCAGTTATCGCCCATGACAATGGTCGCGCCCATCTGCTCCAGCGCCTGCGCAAAGCGCACGTCGCCCTGGATCGAGTTGTTGCCCACGCCCTGTACCCGCACCGGGCCACGGCCAATCGCGCCGGCAGCCAGGAAGTAGGAAGCGCTGGACGCATCGCCTTCAACGTGGATCGTGCCCGGGCTCTTGTAGGTCTGCCCAGCCGGAATGGTGAACGACGACCAGCCATCCTGCTCCACCACGCCGCCGAAGCGGCGGATCAGGTTCAGGGTGATTTCGATGTATGGCTTGGAAATCAGCTCGCCTTCCACATCGATGGTCACCGCATGCTCGCGCGCCATCAGCGGCGCCACCATCAGCAGCGCGGTCAGGAACTGGCTCGACACGTCGCCGCGCACCTTCAGGCGCTGCGACTTGAACTCGCCGGTGCGGATGTGCAGCGGCGGGTAGCCCTTGTTCATCGTGTATTCGATATCGGCGCCGGCTGCGTTCAGCGCGTCGACCAGGTCGCCGATCGGGCGCTCGTGCATGCGCGGCACGCCGTGCACCTTGTAGTCGCCGCCGATCACGGCCAGCGCCGCCGTCAGCGGGCGGATCGCGGTGCCGGCATTGCCCATGAACAGGTCGGCCGTGCGCAGCGGCCAGCTGCCCTTCACGCCCTGCACCACGTGCACGGTGCTTTCGCCTTCGCGATGTTCGGTCCATTCCACGCCCAGCGAGCGCAGTGCGGCCAGCATCACGGCGGTGTCGTCGGAGGCCAGCAGGTCGATGACGCGGGTTTCGCCCTCCGCCAGCGCGGCCAGCAGCAGGATGCGGTTGGAGATCGATTTCGAGCCTGGCAGGCGCACCGTGCCTTGGGCATGGGCGACCGGCAGCAGGTCAAGGTAATGCGGATAATCAGTCATGCGTGTTCCTTATTCTGCCGCCGCGTCTTTCGGCTGCGGCGGCTCAGCCGCCTCGATGGTCTCGATCCATTGCCGGCGCGCGCGCTGGGCGTTGGCGTAGGTGGCTTCAAGGGCGGCGGCGTCGCCAGCGGCAAGGCTGGCGCGCAAACGGGTTAATTGTGCCAGATATGCATCCAGCTCAGTCAGGAGTGGGGCCTGGTTGGCGAGACTGATATCGCGCCACATTTCAGGCGAGCTGCCGGCGATGCGGGTGAAGTCGCGGAATCCGCTGGCAGCATATTGGAACAGCAAATCCGAGTGGGGCTTGCGCTCGATGTCGTCTACCAGCGCGTAGGCCAGCAGGTGGGGAAGATGGCTGACGGCGGCGAACACTTTGTCGTGGTCTTCCGGGGTCAGGGTGTGGATGATGGCGCCGCAGGCTTTCCAGGCGTTTGCCACGCGCTCCACAGAGGCAGGGGCGTTCTCAGGCAGGGGCGTGAGGACGGTTTTTTTGCCTTTGTACAGGTCGACGATGGCGGCGTCGGGGCCGTTGGTTTCGCGGCCGGCGATCGGGTGGCCGGGGATGAATTGACTCACTCGCTCGCCCATGACGGCGCGGGCGGCGGCTACCACGTCGGATTTGGTGCTGCCGGCGTCGGTGACCACGGTTGTGGCGTCGAGGTGCGGCAGGATGGCTGACAGGATGCGGCTCGTCTGTGCGACTGGGGCGGCCAGCAGGATCAGGTCGGCATCGGCGATTGCTTCTTCAAACCGGTAACCCAGTGTCTGACCCGCAGGGTCAGACACTGATACGCGGCGGCCGCTGGCTGGTGTCTGACCCTGCGGGTCAGACACCGGTTTACCGGTTTGGGAAACGGCCGAGTCGATGATGCCCAGCTCGAGAGCGCGCGCCAGAAACGCTTCTGAGCGATCAACGCCAACAATATGCCGAACAGCGCCAGCCTGCTTCAGCGCCCGCGCAAACGAGCCGCCGATCAGGCCAACGCCGAAAATAACAACCTTATTAAGCACGGTCCTCCGCCAGCGCCTTACGCAGCGCAGTAATCAGCACCGCATTCTCTTGCGGCAGGCCGATGGAAATACGCAGCCACTGTGGCAGGCCGTAGTTGCCGACCGGGCGCACGATCACACCCTGCTTCAGCAGCGCCAGGTTGATGCGCGCACCAGCCGCATCGTCCGAGCCAACGCGCACCAGCACGAAGTTGCCGTACGAAGGCACGTACTCCAGGCCCATGTCCTTGAACGCTTCCACGAACTGCTCATAGCCCGCAGTATTGTTGGCCGCCGACTTGTCCAGGAATTCCTTGTCGTTCAGCGCCGCAATCGCCGCAGCCTGCGCCAGCGAGTTCACGTTGAACGGCTGGCGAATACGATTCATCAGGTCAGTCACTTCCGGCTGCGCCAGCGCGAAGCCCACGCGCAGGCCCGCCAGGCCGTAGGCCTTGGAGAAGGTGCGCGACACCAGCAGGTTCGGGTACTTCTTGACCCAGGCTGCCGACTCGTACTGGTCTTCCTTCTTCAGGAATTCGTTGTAAGCCTCGTCCAGCACCACGACTACGTGGGCCGGCACCTTCTGCAGGAAGGCTTCGATCTCGGCGCCGGACACGAAAGTGCCGGTCGGGTTATTCGGGTTGGCGATGAACACCAGCTTGGTATCCGCTTCAATCGCGGCAGCCATCGCGTCCAGGTCGTGGCCGTAGTTCTTGGCCGGCACCACGATGTGGCGCGCGCCGATGCCCTGGGTCGCCAGCGCGTACACGGCGAACGAGAACTGCGAATACACAACGGACTGGCCGCGCTCAACGAATGCATGTGCAGCGATTTCCAGGATGTCGTTGGAGCCGTTGCCCAGGGTGATCCAATCCATCGGCACGTCGTAGCGCTTGGACAGCGCCATCTTCAGGTCGAAGGCGTTGGCATCCGGGTAGCGGCCCAGTTCAGCGGCGGCTGCGGCCATCGCCTTCTGCGCCGATTCAGGCACGCCGAACGGGTTCTCGTTCGATGCCAGTTTGACGATGGATTCTTCTTTCAGGCCAAATTCGCGCGCCACTTCGGAGATAGGCTTGCCAGCCTGGTATGGGGCGATTGCGCGAACGTATTCAGGGCCGTAATTCTTGGACATGTTTCTAATCTCTTATAAAGGTCAGGTGAGGCTGGTCGGGTAGGAGCCCAGCACTTTGAAGAAGGCAGCATTGTCCTTGAGTTCAGCCAATGCCTTTGTCACGGACGGGTCTTGTACGTGCCCTTCTACGTCTACATAGAAATAGTATTCCCAGGTGCCGATGCGGGCCGGGCGCGATTCAAAGCGCGTCATCGACACGCCGTGCTTGGCCAGTGGCGCCAGCAGCTGGTACACCGCGCCGGCCTTGTTCGGAACGGCCAGCACCATCGAGGTGTGGTCGCGGCCGGACGGATTGGTCTGCAGGCTGCCGATCACCACGAAACGGGTGCGGTTGTGCGGGTCGTCCTGGATGTGGGCCTTGACCACGCCCAGGCCGTACATGGCACCGGCGTGCTCGCTGGCGATGGCGGCGATGGTCGGGTCGTCGCCGGCCATGCGCGCCGCTTCGGCATTCGACGCCACGGCGCGGCGCTCGATATGCGGGTAATTGAGGTTCAGCCAGACCTGGCACTGGGCCAGGGCTTGCGAATGAGCGCAGATGACTTGCACGTCATCCATGGTGCCGGTGCGCGACATCAGGCTATGCTGCACGGCGATGGCAATCTCGCCGCTGATCAGGCAAGGCGTGGCCAGCATCAGGTCGAGGGTGCGGTTGATCGCGCCTTCGGAGGAATTCTCGACCGGCACCACACCGAAATCGGCGGTACCGGCTTCAGTGGCGCGGAACACTTCGTCGATCGAGGCGCAAGGCAGCGGTTCAATGGCGGTGCCGAACTGGGCGTACACGGCCTGTTCGCTGAAGGTGCCGGCCGGGCCCAGGTAGGCCACGGTCACGCGGCGCTCCAGCGCACGGCATGCCGACATGATTTCGCGGAAGATGGTCTGCACTTCGCGCGCGCCCAGCGGGCCCGGGTTGCGATCGGCCACGCCGCGCAGCACCTGGGCTTCGCGCTCGGGACGGAACACGGGCGCGTTGGTTTCGGCCTTGACGTGCCCTACTTCCTGCGCCACTTTGGCGCGCTCGCTGAGCAACGCCAGGATTTGCGCGTCGATCGAATCGATCTTTTCGCGGAGGGGTTTCAGTTTGTCTGTCATTCGTTTGCGTTCACTTTTGTGCTGGCTCTTAAACCGGTAGTGCAGTGTCTGACCCGCAGGGTCAGACACTTCGGCCGGCGGCGGCCGCGTATCGGTGTCTGACCCTGTGGGTCAGACACCGGGTTACCGGTTTTAACGGCCAGCAAATTCGTTCAAATAATCAACCAGCGCTTGCACGCCTTCGATCGGCATCGCGTTATAAATCGATGCCCGCATACCACCGACGGACTTGTGGCCCTTCAGCTGCAGCAGCCCGCGCGCCTTCGCGCCGGCCAGGAATGCTTCGTTCTG
>DASWTB010000534.1:0-6289 GCA_036402315.1 Pseudoduganella sp.
TTAATGCGAGTGAGGGTTGGACGGCCGCCTTTCTTTGGTGGCTCGCCGCCATCGTCCGGTCCATTGTCGTCATCGCTGCGCGGCGCCGGGGCGCTTGGCACGGAAGACAGGGTCGGAACTGGCGCAACTTCTTCGACCGGAGCCGGCGCTTTCGGTGCCGGCGACTGGCCCAGCAGCGGCTCGAACGCCATGCCCTGGCCATTTTCGTTGGCGTAGATTGCCATCACGTTATTGACCGGCACGTAGATCTCGCGCGAGACGCCGCCAAAGCGGGCGTGGAAGTGGATCGCATCGTTATCCATCTTCAGGCCAGAGGTGGCGCCGAAGCTGATATTCAGGACGATCTCGCCCTTCCGTACATATTCCATCGGTACCTGGGTTGCTGCGTCGACCTTGACCGCCAGGTAAGGGGTATAGCCGCAATCGGTGCACCATTCGTAAATGGCGCGCAGCATGTAGGGCTTGGTGGAGATTTCGGACATGTTCAAACTATATGGTGCGGCGCGCGCATTGCAAGCAAAGGCGCGCCGCAGGAGCCGCAATTAACGGCGCATTACTTTCTCGGACGGAGTCAGCGCTTCGATATAGGCAGGGCGCGAGAAGATACGCTCGGCATACTTCATCAGCGGCGCTGCGGTCTTCGACAGCTCAATGCCGTAGTGGTCCAGGCGCCACAGCAGCGGAGCCACAGCCACGTCCAGCATGGAGAACTCGTCGCCCAGCATGTACTTGTTCTTCAGGAACAGCGGAGCCAGGGTGGTCAGGCGGTCGCGGATTTCTGCGCGGGCCTTGTCATGGCTCTTGTCGTTCGTCTTGTTGCGCTCGCTTTCCAGCGTGTGCACGTGCACGAACAGCTCTTTTTCGAAGTTGAACAGCATCAGGCGGGCACGCGCGCGCATCAGCGGGTCGGCCGGCATCAGTTGCGGATGCGGGAAGCGCTCGTCGATGTACTCATTGATGATGTTCGATTCGTACAAAATCAGTTCGCGCTCGACCAGGATCGGTACCTGGCCATACGGGTTCATGGTCGAAATGTCTTCCGGCTTGTTGAACAGGTCAACATCGCGCACTTCAAAGTCCATGCCCTTTTCGAACAGGACCAGGCGGCAGCGCTGGGAGAATGGGCAGGTAGTGCCCGAATAGAGAACCATCATTTTCCTAGTTCCTTAGAAACAAAGGGGGCGAGACCGCGAACGGTTCACCCCAGTTGGGCCGCCCGCACAAGGCAGGCGGCGCAAACACGCGCCGGATGTCCGGCGCAAGCGATTATTTGACTTCTTTCCAGTACGACGCGTTCAGGCGCCATGCGAAGGTAGCGAAGATCGTCATGATGATCAGGACCGCTACGCCCAGTTGCTTGCGCTTCTGTGCGGCTGGCTCGGCCATCCACTCCATGTAGCCGACGATGTCGGCGACGGCAGTATCAAACTCCAGCTTGCTCATGCTGCCCTTCGTGACTTGCTCGAAGCCGACGAACTTGTGCATCTTCTTGCCCGGTTCATGCGGGTCTGCCACTTCTTCGAACTTGGCAGCCTGCACGCCCTGCAGATCCCACAGCACGTGTGGCATGGCCGCATTCGGCAGCACCATGTTGTTGAAGCCGGTCGGGCGGTTGTCGTCCTTGTAGAAGGTGCGCAGGTAGGTGTACAGGTAATCGCTGCCGGTGTTGGACGGCGTCGCCTTGGCGCGGGCGATCACGGACAGGTCAGGCGGCACGGTGCCGAACCAGACCTTGGCGTCCTTGGCCGGCATGGCCGTGGTCATCATTTCGCCCACTTTTTCGCCGGTGAACAGCAGGTTGTTCTTGATCTGCTCCTCGCTCAGGCCCAGGTCGCGCAGGCGGTTGTAACGCATGGACGACGCATTGTGGCAGTTCAGGCAGTAGTTCACAAACAGCTTGGCGCCGTTTTGCAGGGCAGCCATATTGTGCGAGCGGTCCGGGGCCTTCTCCAGCGGGAAGCCGCCTTCGCTGGCGAAGGCCAGCGCTGGTACCAGGGCCAGGAGGGCCAGCAGTTTCTTCGAAAAGATCATTTATTAGTCCTTTACTTAGCGTTCCGGTCGTTCGATTAGTGCGCGTGGAAGACGACGCGGTCCGGCACTTTTTTGAACGTACCCATTACGCTCCACCATGGCATCAGCAGGAAGAAGCCGAAGTAGTACAGGGTTGCAATCTGGGAAACGACGGTGCCGACCGGGCTTGGGGCCTGGGTGCCCAGGTAGCCCAAGGCGATGAAGGCAATCGCCAGGCCTGCGTACACATACTTGTGCCAGTCAGGACGATAACGGATCGATTTCACCGGCGAGTGGTCCAGCCATGGCAGGAAGGCCAGGATCACCACGGAACCGCCGAAGAACACCACGCCCCAGAATTTCGCATCCAGTGCGCCTGGCAGCATGCCGACGATCATCAGCAGCGCAATCACGCTGATGGCGATCTTGGCCATGCTCGACAGCTTGGACTTCATCCACAGGAAGGCGGTGTAAGCGGCGATACCGACCATCAGCACCCACAGGAAGTCGGAAGTGGTGGCGCGCAGCACCGAGTAGAACGCGGTGAAGTACCAGGTTGGCGCAATGTGCGGCGGGGTCTTCATCGAATCGCCCGGCAGGAAGTTGTTGTACTCCAGGAAGTAGCCACCCATCTCAGGCGCGAAGAACACCACAGCCGAGAAAATGGTCAGGAATACGGACACGCCGAACAGGTCGTGCACGGTGTAGTACGGGTGCGAAGGAATCGAATCCACTGGGTGGCCGTCCGGGCCCAGGTTTTCTTTCACTTCGATGCCGTCCGGGTTGGACGAGCCCACTTCGTGCAGCGCGATCAGGTGCGCAGCCACCAGGCCCAGCAGGACCAGCGGAATGGCGATCACGTGGAAAGCGAAGAAGCGGTTCAGGGTCGCGTCGGACACCACATAGTCACCGCGAATCCACAGCGACAGGTCAGGACCGATCAGCGGGATGGCACCGAACAGGTTGACGATCACCTGGGCGCCCCAGTACGACATCTGGCCCCATGGCAGCAGGTAGCCGAAGAAGGCCTCGGCCATCAGGCACAGGAAGATGGCGAAACCGAACAGCCAGATCAGTTCACGTGGCTTGCGGTAGGAACCGTACATCAGGCCGCGGGTCATGTGCAGGTACACGATGATGAAGAAGGCCGAGGCGCCGGTCGAGTGCATATAACGCACCAGCCAACCCCAAGGAACTTCGCGCATGATGTATTCAACCGACGCGAACGCCAGGCCAGCGTCCGGCTTGTAGTGCATGGTCAGGAAGATACCGGTGACGATCTGCAGCACCAGGACCAGCATGGCCAAGGAGCCGAAGATGTACCAGAAGTTGAAGTTTTTCGGGGCGTAGTATTTGCCCCATTGGTCGTTCCACAGCTTGGTGGCAGGGAAGCGGTCGTCGACCCAGCCCATGAGCTTCTTGGCGGCTGGTGCGTCGGCAGGGAATTTGGTTTCCTTGAATGCGGCCATGGATTATGCCTCGCCTTTCTCGTCTTTACCGATGATCAGCTTGCTGTCGCCCAGGTACATATGGCGCGGCACTTGCAGGTTGTCCGGAGCAGGCTTGTTCTTGAATACGCGGCCAGCCAGGTCGAAGGTGGAACCGTGGCATGGGCACAGGAAGCCGCCCAGCCAGTTGTCTGGCAGCGAAGGCTGAGCGCCTGGGGTGAATTTCGAGGATGGGGAGCAGCCCAGGTGGGAGCAGATGCCCACGGCCACCAGGATTTCGGGCTTGATCGAGCGGTGCTGGTTGCGGGCGTATTCCGGCGTCAGGTCGTCGGGGGTACGCTCGGACTTCGGATCGGCCAGTTCGCCTTCGTCTTTCCCCAGCGTTGCCACCATTTCCGGGGTACGCTTCAGGATCCAGACTGGCTTGCCGCGCCATTCAACGGTTTTCATTTCGCCCGGCTGCAGCGTAGAGATGTCCACTTCCACCGGTGCACCAGCTGCCTTCGCGCGCTCGGACGGCTGGAACGTGCTTACCAGGGCGCCAGTTGCACCCAAACCGACCACACCACCTGCCGCACATGTTGCGACGAGGAGACCGCGACGGCTCGAATCGACCTGCTTCTCGTTACTCATACAAACCCCAATCAGTCAAAAATCCGAAATCTTTATTGTTAAATGAGCTTCTAGCAACCTTAAATTATAAAGGAGTGAAGATGCGATTTAAAGCAAAACCTTGCAAATAGCCAATCCATCCCAATGTTGCGCCTCTTGCGTGTTCCATGAATTTGCAGCAAAGTTGATACAAATCTATAAATTTTTTGGGAGTATGTGTTATGGGAATGATGCAAGAATTTAAAGAATTTGCAATGAAAGGCAATGTCATCGACCTGGCGGTCGGTGTCATCATCGGTGCCGCCTTCGGCAAAATCGTCGATTCCCTGGTCACGGACGTGATCATGCCGCCAATCGGCATGCTGCTGGGCGGCCTCGATTTCGCCAACTATTACATTCCTCTCAACGGACAGGCGCACAGCCTGGCCCTGGCCGAAGCGAAAAAGCTGGGCGCCGTGATCGCCTATGGCAATTTCTTCACCATCTTGCTGAATTTCATCATCCTGGCCTTCGTGATCTTCCAGATGGTACGCCTGGTCGCCAAGCTGCGCCGCGCCGAAGCACCGGCCGCCGCCCCGGCGGAACCTGCACCACCTTCAGAAGATATCGTGCTGCTGCGCGAAATCCGCGATTCTTTGCGAAAATAGGAGTTAACTCCCATTTTGTAGCAATACCGCCATGCGAAAACTCTGGTTATTGTTTGCACAAACGGTGACCATCGCATTGGCACTGTATTTTGTATACGCGGCCGTACAGCGGCCGGCCGTGCTCACCAAGCCGGTGCCGGTTGCCGCCAACACGGCGGTGCTGGCCGATTCCAGCGCTCCGCCCTCGCCCGGTTCATACCGCGCCGCCGCCGGGCGCGCCATGCCTGCTGTCGTCAATATCCTGACCACCAAGGCGGTGCGCAAGCGCCATCCACTGTCGCGCGATCCCTTTTTCAAACGCTTCTTCGGCGACCGTGACGAGGAAGATGACCAGAACAGCCTCGGTTCCGGCGTAATCGTCAGCCCGCAGGGCTACATCCTGACCAATTACCACGTGGTGGAAGCAGCCGACGAAATCCAGGTCGTGCTGCCGGACGGCCGCAAGGCAGCGGCCAAGATGGTTGGCACCGACCCGGAAACCGACTTGGCCGTGATCCGCATTGAGCTGGACAAGCTGCCGGTGGTGACCCTGGGCCAGGTCGAACAGGCCAAGGTGGGCGACGTGGTGCTCGCCATCGGCAACCCGTTCGGCGTCGGCCAGACGGTCACCATGGGCATCATCTCCGCCCTGGGGCGCAACAACCTGCACATCAACCACTTCGAAAACTTCATCCAGACCGACGCCGCCATCAACTTCGGCAATTCGGGCGGCGCCCTGATCGACACCCAGGGCAACCTGCTGGGGATTAATTCGGCCATCTACTCCCAGACCGGCGGCTCGGTCGGCATCGGCTTTGCGATCCCGGTCAGTACGGCGCGTTCGGTGCTGGACGCCATTATCAAGGATGGCCACGTGGTGCGCGGCTGGATCGGCGTCGAATCTCAGGAAATCACGCCGGAACTGGCGCACAGCTTCGGCCTGGACCGGGATTCCGGCGCCATCATCGCCGGTGTGGTGCGCAATGGCCCCGCCGACAAGGCCGGCATGCGGCCGGGCGACATCCTGCTGTCAGTGGATGGCAAGCCGGTCAAGGACACCAATGAAATGCTGAACCTGATCGCCCAGCTCTCGCCCGGCGGCCAGTCGACCATGCGCATCCTGCGCAAGAGCCGCGAAAGCGATCTCCAACTCACCGTGGGCAAACGCCCCCCAGCCAAGAAATAATATGCACCTGCGCGACCTGACCCGCTACCTGACGGAACTGTCCGACAACAACAACCGCCCTTGGTTTGTGATGAACAAGCCGCGCTACGACATCCTGCGCGAGGAATTCCTGGAGCTGGTGACCCAGGTAATCGCGGAACTGGGCAAGTTCGACGCCCAGGTCAAGTTCTGTAATCCGAAGAAAGCCATGTTCCGTATTAACCGCGATGTGCGCTTCGCCCACGACAAGAGTCCGTACAAGACCCACTTCTCGGCCGCCATCGCACCAAACGATATGCGGCGCCCGAGCATGGCCGGCGGCCCGACCTGGTATTTCCAGATCAGCCCGGACGGCGTGCTGGGCATCGGCGCCGGCGAATACATCCCGCCGCCGCACCGCCTGAAGGCGCTGCGCAACCACATGGTCA
>DASWTB010000535.1:0-4901 GCA_036402315.1 Pseudoduganella sp.
ATTGCGCGCAGCGCAATGTCCGATTGCCGGAGCTGACCCCGACTTTTCAACTGAAAGGAATGTAAGCATCCAACAGTTGAAGCGCACAGAGCGGTGCGCGCTTGCCCTTGCCTGGCAGACTCTATAGCATGGGGTGATCAAACAAGGGGACAGATATGCGAGCATCTGCACTTCCCACGACTGAGCAAGTCGACCGCTGGCAAGCCACGCGCCAAAAGGCTTTCAAGGCAGTACCTGAGGGCGGGCGTACCATCACTTACCTGGGCAAGAAGTTCCATGTCTACCCGAATACCTTCTGGCCCTTCCTCGACAGCCAGCCGCTGGTGCGCAATTTCCGCATCAAGCCTGGCGAGAGCGTGCTGGATGTGGGCACCGGCTCCGGCGTGATTGCCATCTTCGCCTGCTACCAGGGGGCGTCGCGGGTACTGGCGCTGGACGTCAATCCGGCCGCCATCCGCAGCGCACGCCATAACGTGAAGGCCCACGGCTTTGAGGGCGTGATGGAAGTGCGCCGTTCCGACCTGTTCGAGAAAGTCGGCGACGAGCAGTTCGACGTGATCACCGCCAACCTGCCGTTCCGCGACAAGCCGGCGCCTGACGTGGTGGCGCGCTCGCAGTGGGACACGGACTTCCGCACCAACACGCAGTTCTTCGAACAGGCCGCGCGCTACCTGAAGCCGGGCGGCCGCATCTACTTCGCGCACTCGAACTTCGGCGCGGTCGAAGAAGTGCGGCGCCTGGCCAAGCAAGCCGGTTTCAGCATCCGGCTGGTGGCCCGCAGCGCGGCCGAACGCGACCAGGAGCGCCAGTTCTTTGCTTTCCTGATCAAGCCGGCGGCGAGGCATGGACGGGCTGCTTGACACCATCCGGCCAT
This sequence comes from Pseudoduganella sp., assembly GCA_036402315.1. GTDB lineage: Bacteria > Pseudomonadota > Gammaproteobacteria > Burkholderiales > Burkholderiaceae_D > Rugamonas. Next base: position 875 of record DASWTB010000535.1, read on the forward strand.
TGCGGGCAGTGCCGCACGCGCCCTGGCGCGCCCAGGTAAGGCGCGTCGCAGTCATCCTGACCAGTTCACGTTCGGGTTCGACATTGTTCAGGGCAGTATTGGCGCGCCATCCCGGCATCGCCAGCCTCGACGGAGAGGCGGAGCCTTTCCTGGCATTGAGCGGAAATGGTTTCGGCTACGACCCTGCCTGCGGCAGCGATGCCATCGCGCGCCTGCTCAATCCTGACATGCTGGCCGACGAGATTTTCGACAGCCTGACCGTGCCGGAAGGCGGCATCGCGCCCTTGCCGGAATTGAAGGCGCGCTGGCGCAAGCGTCTGCTGCTGCAATTTCCTGCGCTGTTCGCGCAACCGCTTGCCTATGCCCAGATGGAGCGTGCGCTCGACGAGGCGTTGCTCTTCAGCCGGGCCGCCGATACGCCAGGCGAGCACGAATTGCAGCGCGCCGTGCTGGGCGCCGTGTTCTGGCGCGAACCGTGGCGCCGCGATTATTACGACGGTGGCCATGGGCCGGGTGAGCGGCGGCCGTTCAGCGAGGCCGCCAAGATCGAAGAGCCGCCCTTTGTGTTGCCGGCCATGCATGCCAGGCATTTCACGGAAGACGATGCGGCCAGCAAGGTGTTGCTGTTCAAGACCCCATCGGATGCTTACCGCGTCGGCCTGTACGAGCAGTTGTTCCCGCATGCGCAAGTGCGCTATGTGCACCTGGTGCGCAGCGTTGCCGCGTGCGTTAACGGCCTGATTGACGGCTGGCTGTCGCCGATCGGCTTCCATGCCCACGATATGCAAAAGCACGGCGTCATGCTCGGCATCGGCGGCTATTCGGAACAATGCGCAGGCGGCCAGCGCTGGTGGAAGTTCGACCTGCCGCCGAACTGGCGCAGCTATGTCAATGCGCCGCTGGAGGAGGTGTGCCTGAACCAGTGGCTGTGCTGCCACCGCCATATTCTCGATAGCGGGGTGGCCACGCTGCCGGTGCGCTTCGAATGCTTCCTGGCCGATCCGGCGCAAGTGCTGGACCGCACCTGCGAATGGCTTGGCCTGCCGCCGATGCAGCAGGCGCCCGAGCTGCCGGTGACGATGGCTACCGAAGCTCCCGCGCCGGGCCGCTGGCGCAAGCGCAGCAGCCAGTTGCTGCCGCTGGCGCAACGTGCGGAGGTGGCTGACATGATGCATGCGCTGGGTTATGGCGCGGCGCCGGAGCAGTGGCAATGATCCGCCGCCTGCTGGTGCCTTACCTGATGGGCAAACGGCGCGATGGCCTGCAGCGCGTGCAGTTGATCGATTCGCATCCCTGGGCCGTGCTGCAGTCGCCGCAATCGACTGCGACCGAGCTGCTCGAGAAGGATGAACAGATGCGTAGCATGGGCCGCGTGTATGCCGTGCTTGCGGAGCATGTGCAAGCTGCGGCGGCGGCCGGCGAGTTCCCGGTCAGTATTTCCGGCGACTGCGTGTCCACCATGGGCATGATGGCTGGCTTGCAGCGCGCCGGCCGCGAACCGCAACGCATGCTATGGCTGGATGCCCACGGCGATTTCCACACCTGGGCCACCACGCACACCCAATACCTGGGCGGCATGCCGCTGGCCATGCTGGTCGGCCGCCAGGACCGGCGCCAGAACCGGCGCGACAGCATTACCGCGCTGCGGGAAGCGGTGGGCATGCGTCCCTATCCGGAAGAGCTGGTGTTGCTGTCCGACGCGCGCGACCTCGACCCCGGCGAAGACGAGGCATTGGCGCGCTCGGCGATCATACGCTGCAACCTGGACCAGGTATTGGGCCACCTGTCGCGCCACGAATCGCTGTACGTGCATTTCGATACCGATGTGCTGGACGAAGCTCAGCGCATGCCGGCGCTCAAATACCATGTGCCGGCCGGGCCGCGCGTGGAAGAAATGGCGGAACTGTTCCGCTGCCTGCGCGATTATCCTTTGGTGGCGGTATCGGTGTCTGCATGGCATTCGGAACTGGACGCAGGCGACCAGGCTGCCCGCATCTGCCTCGAACTGCTGGACGAATTGCTGCCTGGCGCACGCAGCACGCCGCGCGAGCGCAATTCGGCCAGCACCTGTTCGACGCAGTCGGCCAAGGGGGCCCGCGCCGTATCGAGCGACAGTTCGGGCGCCAGCGGCACTTCGTAAGGAGCCGACACCCCGGTGAATTGCTGTACCTCGCCAGCGCGCGCGCGGCGATACAGGCCTTTGACGTCACGCTGCTCGCAGACTTCCAGCGGGCACTTGCACCAGGCCTCGATGAAATCGCCTTCGGCCTGCATGGCGCGTACGCGGGCCCGGTCGGCGCGCAGCGGGGAAATGAAGGCCGCCAGCACGATAAAGCCTGCGTCGGCGAACAGGCGGGCTGTTTCGCCGGCACGGCGCAGGTTCTCGCTGCGGTCTTCAGGAGAGAAGCCAAGGTCGGCGCACAGGCCCTGGCGCAGGCTGTCGCCGTCCAGTAACCTCGCCTGGCAGCCGGCATTGAACAGCCGCCGTTCAACTGCGCAGGCCAGGGTTGTCTTGCCGGCGCCAGACAGGCCGGTGAACCAGATCACGGCGCCACGATGGCCGTGCATCTTTTCGCGCTCCAAGCGCGATACTTGAAAGGAATCCATGATTCGACTATATACGCGAAGCAGGAGGGCGGCATGCGCACGGTGTTGATCGTAGGCGCAGGTTTTTCAGGTGTAGCGTGCGCGATACAGATGCTTCGCCTCGCAGGACGGCAGCCCTTGCGCGTGCTGCTGCTGAATCGCAGCGGACGGCTGGCGCGCGGCATGGCATATGGGACGCAAAGCCCGGAACATCTGCTTAACGTAGTGGCAGCAAATATGAGCGTGCTGCACGACGACCCGGAACACTTCGTGCACTATGCGGGAATGCGCGACAGCCGCGTGACCGGCAGTTCCTTTGTGGCCCGCAGCGTGTATGGCGATTACCTGGAATGGGCGCTGCGGCAGGCGCAAGACCAGGCGCCGCGCCACGCGGCGCTCGATTGCATCAGCGGCAGCGTATGCAGCTTGCAAGTGAGAAGTGGTGGCGGCTTGACCGCCACGCTGGAAGATGGCCGCGGCATTGAGGCGGACAATGTGGTGCTGTCCTTTGGACACCTTCCGGCACCGCCGCCCGAGCTGGCGCAGGGCGCCTGGTCCGACACGTCGCGCTATATTGCCGACCCATGGCGAGAAGACTTGCTGGCCACAGTTGGCCTCCATGATCCGGTGCTGTTGCTGGGCACGGGCCTTACGGCAGTCGACATCGCATTGCAGCTGTTGCGCCGCAACCCGTCGCAACGCGTGCATGCGCTGTCGCGCCACGGACTGCTGCCGCAGCCATACAAGCCGCCATCCGGTCATCTGGCGGGCAGCACCTTGTTGCAGGATGAAGCGCCGACTGTTCGTGCGGCCCTGCACGCATTCATGCAGAAGGTCGAGCGGCTGGAATCGGTAGGACTGGACTGGCACGATGCGCTGGCGGCGCTGCGCCACAAAACTGCGGGCATATGGCAAGCCTGGCCCGCAGCCGAACGGCGCCGCTTCCTGCGCCACGTGCGGCCTTATTGGGATGTACACCGGCACCAGCTGCCGCCAACGGTGCAACAGGAATTGTCGGCTGCGATGGAACGCGGCGCACTGAGCGTGAGCGCCGGACGCGTGCTTGGCGTTCGCGACGAGGCGGAGTTGGCGGTGCTGACCGTACAGCCGCGCGGCAGCGGCGCCCGCATTGAGCTGCGCGCAGGCCGCATCATCAACTGCACGGGCAGTTGCGCCAGCCCGCGCCGTGCTGCGCTGCCGCTGGTGCGGCAACTACTGGCAGATGGCCTGATGCAGGCCGACGCGCTCGGGCTTGGCGTGGACACCGGCCCTGATTGCACCGTGCTGGGCGCCAATGGCCAGCCGACACCGGGCCTGTACTACATTGGCCCATGGCTCAAGGCCGGCTTCTGGGAAGCGACCGCCGTGCCGGAGTTGCGCCAGTTCGCCGCCACAATCGCGCACGCCTGCACATCAAAATGAAAGTCGGGGTCAGCTCCGG
>DASWTB010000536.1:0-13671 GCA_036402315.1 Pseudoduganella sp.
TTCTGCGACCAGCACCCGGACCGTACCGTGGTGGTCTACGCCAACACCTCCGCCGCCGTGAAGGCACGCGCCGACTGGATGGTGACGTCCTCCATCGGCCTGGACATCGTCAAGCACCTGCACGAGCAGGGCAAGAAGATCCTGTGGGCGCCGGACAAGCACCTGGGCGGCTACATCCAGAAGCAGACCGGGGCCGACATGCTGCTGTGGCAGGGTTCCTGCCTGGTGCACGACGAATTCAAGGGCGTCGAACTGGGCCTGCTGAAGGCCGAGCATCCGAACGCCAAAGTGCTGGTGCACCCTGAATCGCCGGCCAGCGTGGTCGAGCAGGCTGACGTGGTGGGCTCTACCTCGCAGCTGATCGCCGCCGCCGTCAGCCTGCCCAACACCGAATTCATCGTCGCCACCGACAACGGCATCCTGCACAAGATGCGCATGGCCGCGCCGGGCAAGACCTTCATCGAAGCGCCAACCGCCGGCAACAGCGCCACCTGCAAGAGCTGCGCGCACTGCCCGTGGATGGCGATGAACGGCCTGCGCAACCTGGCCGACGTGCTGGAAAACATGAACAACGAAATCCACGTCGATCCCGAGGTCGGCAAGCTGGCGCAGCGTTCGATCAACCGCATGCTGGATTTCGCCGCCGCCAAGAAAGCCAAAGTCGCTCCAGGCGCAGACCTGGCGCAAGAAGCGCAACTGTTCCAAGGTATTGGTCCTGCATGAGCACCCTGAAAAATAAATTCGCACCGTTCGACGATGCGCTGGCGGGGGCGTACGAGCGCAACCTGCTGGCCGCCCTGATGGAAGATATCGGCACCGGCGACCTGACCGGCAAGCTGGTGCCGGAAGATGGGCGCGCCACCGCGCGCGTCATCGTGCGCGAGGAGGCCGTGCTGTGCGGCGCACAGTGGTTTGAAGGCGTCATGGTGGCGCTGGACGCCTCCATCGGCATCGACTGGCATTATGCGGAAGGCGACCTGATGGCCGCCGATTCCCCGGTCTGCACCATCGTCGGCCCGGCGCGCGCCATCCTGACCGCCGAGCGTTCGGCGCTCAACTTCATGCAGCTGCTGTCCGGCGTGGCCACGGCCACCCGCCGTTACGTCGACGTGATCGCCGGCACTAGCGCCGCCATCCTCGACACCCGCAAGACGCTGCCGGGCCTGCGCCTGGCGCAGAAGTATGCGGTGCGCGTGGGCGGCGGCCAGAACCAGCGCCTGGCGCTGTACGACGGCATCCTGATCAAGGAAAACCATATCGCCGCAGCCGGCGGTATCACCGCCGCACTGGCAGCTGCCAAACGCCTGGACGCCAAGGTCAGCATCCAGGTCGAAGTGGAAACGCTGGAACAGCTGGAAGAGGCGCTGTCGGCCGGCGCCACCTCGATCCTGCTCGACAACTTCAACCTCGAGATGATGCGCGCTGCCGTGCAGCTGAACGGCGGCCGGGCGCTGCTGGAAGCTTCCGGCGGCGTCAACTTCGACACCGTGCGCGCCATCGCCGAAACCGGCGTGCACCGCATCTCCATCGGCGCCCTGACCAAAGACATCAAGGCCACCGACTTCTCGCTGCGCATCATCGCCTAATTGCTTGGCGTGGCCCTGCTGTGCAGGGCGCGCTGGCTCAAAGCCGTCCCGGCTCCTGGCGAACAGGCGTCAGCTCCAGTGCCAGGCTGGCGGCGTACTGGAGCGCCGCGGGAGTTTGCATCGTGCGGTAGAGGGTCTGCAACGCAAGGTTGTTTCCTTGCCGCTCGACGCTCTCGACCATGGGAACCAACTGGCGATGAAGCTGATCAAGCCCCGGAACCAAGGCCGAAGCGTGCGCCAGCAGGCTGCCGTCGCTGGAGAGTAATACCACGCCGACTCGGTTGTTGGCGTAGCCGGCAGGGGTGAATTCTCCATCGAAGCTGAAGACATAGATGCCCTCGGCCGAGCACACGATGCTGGTATGCCCGCGCAGCCCGCCGTAGGTCCAGTCCGGCGTGTGCAGTTCAGTCCCTGCGCTGCCGCAGCGGCCCGCTTCGGCCCGGAACTGTGCCGGACAGCCGTGCATGGGTACCCATGTAACATCGCCAAGATCGCCAGATGCCTGTTTGAGGGCGGTTATGGTTCCCTTGCTTTGCGGCGGAGTTGGCAAGTAACGCTGTGTCGAAGGCTTGAGGACGTCGCTGAGGAATTCTCTGGCCATCGGACCGCCCCAGCCCGTTTTGGCTGGCCCGTGCCAACGTCCAATGACTTCGCCTGACTGGGTGTCGAGCACGCTGATTTCGATGTCGCCACGCCCTGGCCAGTTCGACGACCAGGACTTTTCCTTCGGCGTTTTCACCTTCTCGATCACCCGGTAGCGCGGCCGTGCGGCGGGCGCATTCCTGCGCACGTAGGCCGGCGACGCCAAAGTGACGCGGTAGAGCTGGTCGCCGACCCGCAGCTCGGAGAAGCCGGCCGACATCGCATCATCGACCGAGAAAACATGGCTGGAAGAGTCCTTATGGCCTTCGTAGACCAGTTCGATTGAATCGGTGTGTCCAACGATCGGGGCTGCATAGTCGCGGTAAAAGATGTCTTGCCACAGACGATAGCCCAGCGGGATGCACACCCACATGCCGGCCAGTGCTGCCATCGCCAGCGCATAGATGGACCGCCGGGGCGCGCGCCACAGGCGCCAGATGGCGAGCACGAATGCCAGCGACAGGATGAGGCACGGCAGCAGGAAGACGAGGGAAACCTTGCCAAAAATATTGAACCCAAAGCCAGCGAAAAAGGCGCCGACAGCGCCCAACAGCAAGAACAGGGTAGCAACTAGTTTGCCGCCCAAGCGCCACGCAGGGAATTTCATCGCAATGCAAATTTGTTAAGGTGCCGACATTATTGCATTGCAGAGTGGCAATGGTAAACAAGACACGGCGCATCGCGATGGCGTGACAAAGCGTGAATATCTGCGGCGATTTGCGGCGTAAAGTCTTTGCAGGAGCCGCCGCTCCGGCGTCTCCACACCCCCAACTGTTCTGGAGGAGACGCCATGTCAGAACTTTTGCACATCAGCACCACCCTTGCCAAAATCATTGCCCGCACCCATCCCCAGATATGGGAAGTGATCGGCGGCGGACCGCTCGGCAAGAAATTCCAGCTTGCGGCGCGGCTGGCAGAACCCGATCCCCATCCCTGGCTGCAAGCGCAACTGGCAGCCGTTGACGTGGCCCAGCGCCAGGTCGACGCCGCCGCCGCCATCCTGACGCAAGGCGGCGACACCAAGGGCTTCCTGAAAGCCATCCTGGACGACTGGTGTGGCACCGTGCCGCGTCCGCCACTCAACTGGCCCGGCCATGGCCCGCGCCCACCACGCCCGCCCCGTCCGGATGAGCTGGAAGACTACACGCCGCCGATGGTCGGCGGCCTGACCTTTGTCGCACTCAGCGAAACCATCGGCAACGAAGCATTTGCCAAGCAGATTGCCGAATTGGGCGGCGCCATCATCGACCGCACCGCCACCTATGCGCTGGAGCACACGGAAAAACGGCGCTGAAAGAAAAAAGCCGCCCGGGCAGGGCGGCTTCGGACGGCAGCGCGGTCGTTTAGTCTTGCGCGTAAATGTTGTTGTCCTTGGTCTCGCGGATGAACAGCGCACCGATCACCAGGGTGGCCAGCGCGATCACGATCGGATACCACAGGCCATAGTAGATGTCGCCCTTGAATGCCACCAGCGCGAAAGCGGTCGTCGGCAGCAGGCCGCCGAACCAGCCGTTGCCGATATGGTATGGCAGCGACATCGAGGTATAGCGGATGCGGGTCGGGAACAGTTCCACCAGCATGGCCGCAATCGGGCCGTACACCATGGTCACGTAGATCACCAGCACCCACAGGATCAGCACCATCATCGGCTTGTTGATCTGGGCCGGGTCGGCCTTGGCCGGATAGCCAGCCGCTTTCACGGTTTCAGCCACGTTTTTCTTCAGTTCGCCTTCCTTTTTCTTCGAATCGGCATCGAAGTTCAGGCCATCGGCGGTCATGGTCGCGTTGAACGACTGCACTTCCTTGTCGCCGACCTTGATCACGGCCACGCTGCCGGCAGGCGCATCCTGGCGGGTGTAGGCCACCGACGCTTTCGACAGCATCGAAGTGGCGATATCGCAGGACGATGGGAATTTCTTCTCGCCCGTCGCGTTGAACTGGAAGTGGCACGATGCCGGATCAGCCACCACCACCACCGGCGAATTCTTGATCGCAGCTTCCAGTTGCGGGTTGCCGTAGTGGGTCAGGGCGCCGAACAGCGGGAAGTAGGTGGCCGCCGCGATCAGGCAGCCGCCCAGGATGATCCATTTGCGGCCGATCTTGTCGGACAGGCTGCCGAAAAAGATGAAGAATGGCGTTGCCAGGATCAGCGCAATGGCGATCAGGATGTTCGCCGTGGCGATGTCCATCTTCAGCGTCTGGATCATGAAGAACAGCGCGTAGAACTGGCCGGTGTACCACACCACCGCCTGGCCCATGGTCAGGCCGACCAGCGCCAGGATCACGATCTTCAGGTTTTTCCACTGGCCGAACGCTTCGCTCAGCGGCGCTTTCGACGTCTTGCCTTCCGCCTTCATCTTGGCAAAAGCAGGCGACTCGTTCATCGACAGGCGGATCCACACCGAGATGCCCAGCAGCGCCACCGACACCAGGAACGGAATGCGCCAGCCCCAGGCTTCAAACTCTTCCAGCGGCATCGACTGGCGGCAGCCCAGGATCACCAGCAGCGACAGGAAGAAGCCCAGCGTGGCAGTGGTCTGGATCCAGGCGGTGAACAGGCCGCGCTTGCCGTGCGGCGCATGTTCGGCCACATAGGTCGCGGCACCGCCGTACTCGCCGCCCAGCGCCAGGCCTTGCAGCAGGCGCAGTGCGACCAGGATGATCGGCGCCGCGATGCCGATGGTGGCGTAGTTCGGCAGCAAGCCGACGATGAAGGTCGACATACCCATGATCAGGATGGTGACCAGGAAGGTGTATTTGCGGCCGATCATGTCGCCCAGGCGGCCGAACACGATAGCGCCGAACGGGCGCACAATGAAGCCGGCGGCAAAGGCCAGCAGTGCGAAAATGAAGGAGGTGGTGGGGTCGCCCACGAAAAATTGCTTGGCGATGATGGACGCCAGCGAACCGTACAGGTAAAAGTCGTACCATTCAAATACGGTACCGAGCGAAGAGGCGAAGATGACCTTCTTCTCTTCCTTGGTCATCGGTGCGGCCTTGCCGGCCCCCAGGTTCCGCGCGTCGGCGGTGCCAGAACTGATTGCCATGATGCTTGTCTCCAGATTAATAGTTAGCGTTTCGAATGCTTCAACGGCAGGATGCAGTCTGGACCCGGTTCCTTACGTCATGCTTGCTTGAAACTTACACAAAACTTACACAGCAAACAATTTAGCGAACGACCGTGCTAAAGCTGTGCTATGCTGGTCTGAAATAATTCACTCAGGAGACCCTCATGACCGACGCAGTCATCGTTTCAACCGCCCGCACCGGCCTCGCCAAATCCTGGAAGGGCGCCTTCAACATGACCCACGGCGCCACGCTTGGCGGCCACGTGCTGCAGGCAGCGGTTGCCCGCGCCGGCATTGAAGCGGGCGAGCTGGAAGACGTGATCATGGGCTGCGCCAATCCGGAAGGCGCCACCGGCGGCAACATCGCGCGCCAGATCGCCTTGCGCGGCGGCGCCCCCGTCACGGTGCCCGGCATGACCGTCAACCGTTTCTGCTCGTCCGGCCTGCAGGCCATTGCCACTGCCGCCCAGCGCGTGCTGGCGGGCGAGGGCGAGATCTTCGCCGCCGGCGGCGTCGAGTCGATCTCCTGCGTGCAGCAGGAAATGAACCTGCACATGTACAAGGACGTGTGGCTGGACGAGCACAAGCCGGCCATCTACCTGCCGATGCTGCAGACGGCCGAAATCGTCGCCAAACGTTACGGCATCGCCAAAGAGCGCCAGGACCAGTACGGCGTGCAGAGCCAGCAGCGCGCCGCGGCGGCGCAGGCGGCAGGGCGCTTCGACGCCGAGATCGTGCCGATCACCGTCACCATGGGCGTGGCCGACAAGGCAAGCGGCATGCTCGGTACGCGCTCGGTCACCATCGCTGCCGACGAGGGTATCCGCGCCGATACCACTATCGAGGCGGTGCGCGGCATCCGCACCGCGCTGCCGGGCGGCGTGATCACGGCCGGCAACGCCAGCCAGTTTTCCGACGGCGCCTCCTGCGCCATCGTGATGAGCGAGCGCGCCGCTGCCGCCAGGGGCCTGCAGCCGCTTGGCATCTTCCGCGGCTTTGCCGTGGCAGGCTGCGAGCCGGATGAAATGGGCATCGGTCCTGTGTTCGCCGTGCCCAGGCTGCTCCAGCGCGCCGGCCTGAAAGTCGAGGACATCGGCCTGTGGGAATTGAATGAAGCCTTCGCGGTGCAGGTGCTGTACTGCGCCGACAAGCTGGGCATCCCGATCGAGCGCCTGAACGTGAACGGCGGCGCCATCGCGGTTGGCCATCCATACGGCGTATCGGGCGCGCGCATGATCGGCCACGCGCTGATCGAGGGCAAGCGCCGCGGCGTGAAATATGTGGTGGCCACCATGTGCATCGGTGGCGGCCAGGGTGCGGCAGGCCTGTTCGAGGTGGTGTGATGTCGTCCCGGCTGCTGAATCGCCGCGATGTCGAATTCATGCTGTACGACTGGCTGGACGCCGAAAGCCTGACCCGGCGTCCGCGCTTTGCCGACCATAACCGCGCGACGTTCACGGCGGCCCTCGACACGGCCGAACAGATTGCGTCCGACCTGTTTGCCCCGCATAACAAGCTGAGCGACCAGCAAGAGCCGCAGTTCGACGGCGAGCGCGTCAGCGTGATCCCGCAAGTCAAGCGCGCGCTCGACGCCTTTTCCGCGGCGGGCCTGATGGCCGCCGGCCACGATTACGCACTGGGCGGCATGCAATTGCCGCTGACGGTGGAGAAGGCGCTAACTGCCTATTTCACGGCAGCCAATATGGCGACCTCCAGCTACGCCTTCCTGACCATCGGTAACGCCAACACCCTGCTCAAATGCGCCTCCAGCGAGCAGGTGGAACGCTTCGTGCGGCCGATGCTGGAAGGGCGCTGGTTCGGCACCATGTGCCTGAGCGAGCCGCAGGCCGGCTCCAGCCTGTCCGACATCACCACGCGCGCCGAGCCCGATCCCGAGGCCGCCGGGCAGTACCGCCTGACCGGCAACAAGATGTGGATTTCCGGCGGCGAGCATGAACTGGCCGAGAACATCGTGCACCTGGTGCTGGCCAAGATCCCCGGCGCCGACGGCAAGCTGGTGCCGGGCGTGAAAGGCATTTCGCTGTTCATCGTTCCGAAATTCCTCGACAACGGCGAGCGCAACGACATCGCCCTGGCGGGCCTGAACCACAAGATGGGCAACCGCGGCACCACCAACTGCCTGCTGAACTTCGGCGAAGGACGCCACCTGCCCGGCGGGCGCAGCGGCGCCATCGGCTACCTCGTGGGCCGCGCGGGCCAGGGCCTGCTCAACATGTTCCACATGATGAACGAAGCGCGCATCGGCGTCGGCCTGGCCGCGGCGGTGCTGGGCTACACCGGCTATCTGCACGCGCTGGACTATGCCCGCGAGCGCCCGCAAGGGCGCCATCCGGCCGCCAAGGACCCGTCCTCGCCGCAGCTCCCCATCATCGCTCATACCGACGTGCGCCGCATGCTGCTGGCGCAAAAGGCGTACGTTGAAGGCGCGCTGGGCCTGTGCCTGTACAGCGCGCGGCTGGTCGATGACGAGCATACCGGCGACACGCCGGAAATCCGCCAGCGCGCCGCCCGCCTGCTGGAGTTCCTGACGCCGATCACCAAGTCCTGGCCTTCGCAATGGGGCCTGGAGGCGAACAACCTGGCGATCCAGGTGCATGGGGGCTACGGCTATACGCGCGAGTACAACGTCGAGCAGTTCTATCGCGACAACCGGTTGAACCAGATCCACGAAGGCACCCACGGTATCCACGGCCTGGACCTGCTGGGCCGCAAAGCCAGCATCCACGACGGCGCCTTGCTCAAGACCATGGCCGAGGAAATCCGCGCCACAGTGCACAGCACCCGCAACGCCGGCCCCGGCGCGCGCCAGTTGGTGGCCTACGCCGACGCGCTGGACGTCGCCTGGCGCCGGGTTGAAGAAGTCACCCAGGCCCTGTATGCTGCCCCCGACCTTAACCGGACCCTGGCCAACGCCACGGTCTACCTGGAGGCGGTGGGGCATGTGGTGGTCGCCTGGATCTGGCTGCAGCAAGCCATGGCGGCCGTGGCCAGGCTGCCGGAAGACGACAGCTTCCGGCGCGGCAAACTGCAAGCCTGCCGCTATTTCTACCAATGGGAGCTGCCCAAGGTCCAGCCGCAACTGGACTTGCTGGCCGCCCTCGACACCACCACGCTCGACATGCAGGACGCGTGGTTCTGAGGATTAGCGAATGATCAAGCACATCGTCATGTGGAAGCTGAAAGAGCACGCCGAAGGCGCCGACCGCGCCACCAATGCCGCCAGGATGAAGCAACAGTTGCTGGCCTGCGCCGGCATCGTGCCCGGCATCCTGAAACTGGAGGTCGGCATTGCCGAACCAGGCCTGGAAGCCACCTACGACGTTGTGCTGTATTCCGAATTCGAAAACAGGCAGGCGCTCGACGCCTACCAGTCGCACCCGCAGCACCAGGCACTTAAACCATTCTTCAGTGCTGTGCGCGACGCGCGCCAGTGCATGGATTACTCAATATAAGGACTCGATCATGCGAACTACCCAGCAACTCTTCGACCTCAAAGGCAAAACCGCCCTGGTAACCGGCGGCTCGCGCGGCCTGGGCCTGCAAATGGCCCTGGCGCTGGGCGAACTGGGCGCCAAAGTGGTGGTCACATCGCGCAAGCAGGCCGACCTGGACGAAGCTGTGGCGCTGCTGAAGGAAAACGGCGTCGAAGCCGTTGCCATCGCCGCCGACCTGGGCAAGGAAACGTCGATCGACCCGCTGGTGGACGCGGCGCTGCAGGCGCTGGGCGGCCAGATCGACATCCTGGTCAACAACGCCGGCGCCACCTGGGGCGCGCCGGCTGAAGACTATCCGCTGGAAGCCTGGGACAAGGTGATGAACCTGAATGTGCGCAGCATCTTCCTGCTGTCGCAGGCAGTCGGCAAGCGGTCGATGATCCCGCGCCGCGCCGGCCGCATTATCAATATCGCATCGATTGCCGGCCTGGCCGGCAATGGCCCCGGTACCATGAAGACCGTCGCTTACAATACGTCCAAAGCGGCCTTGATCAACTTCACCCGCACCCTGGCCGGCGAATGGGGCGAGTATGGCATCAACGTCAATGCGCTGGCGCCGGGCTTCTTCCCGTCGAAGCTGAGCGCAGGCGTGATCAAGGCCATGGGCGAAGACAAGCTGGCAGCGGCCGCTCCGCTGCAGCGCCTGGGCGGCGACGAAGACCTGAAGGGCGCGGTTGCGCTGTTCGCTTCCGACGCCGGCCGCCATATCACTGGCCAGGTCCTCGCAGTCGATGGCGGGGTCTCGGCAGTCTAAGGAGTTTGAATGACCAAGTATCATCGCATCGTGCTGGCTTCGCGCCCGCGCGGTGCCGTCGTGCCGGACAATTTCCGGCTTGAAGAAGCCGACGTGCCGGCGCTGGCCGAGGGCCAGCTCCTGGTGCGCAACCATTACCTGTCGCTCGACCCGTACATGCGCGGCCGCATGAGCGAAGCGAAAAGCTACGCCGCGCCGCAGCCGCTCGAGCAGACCATGATCGGCGGCACCGTTGGCGAAGTGGTCGAGTCGCGCAACGCCGATTTCGCGGTCGGCGAATTCGTGGCCGGCATGTTCGGCTGGGCCGAGATGGGCGTGTCCGACGGCAGCGACCTGCGCAAGGTCGACACCAGCGTGATCCCGGCCTCCGCCCACCTGGGCGTGGTCGGCATGCCCGGCATGACCGCCTGGTACGGCATGCACGAAATCCTGCGCCCGAAACTGGGCGAAACCGTGCTGGTTTCCGCCGCCAGCGGCGCGGTCGGCAGTGCCGTCGGCCAGTTGGCCAAGCTGGCCGGCTGCCGCGCCGTCGGCATTGCCGGCGGCAAGGAGAAATGCGACTACGTGGTGCGCGAACTGGGCTTCGACGCCTGCGTCGACTACAAGGCCGGCAACCTGAAGGCGGACCTGGCTGCCGCCACGCCAGGCGGCATCGATGCCATCTTCGAAAACGTCGGCGGCGAAGTGTTCGACACCGCATTGGGCCGCAGCAACGCCTTCGCCCGCGTCGCCCTGTGCGGCCTGCTGGCCGGCTACACCGGCGCCGAGATCCCGATCCGCAACGCCAAGAAACTGCTCCTGAACCGCATTACCCTGCGCGGCTTCATCGTCACCGAGCATATGGATATGTGGCCGCAGGGCCTGTCCGAAATGGGCAGGCTGGTCGCGGCCGGAAAGCTGAAATACCGCGAAACGATTTCCCAGGGCCTGGCCTCGGCGCCGCAAGCCCTTATCGGCCTGCTGCAGGGCCACAACTTCGGCAAACAACTTGTGAAACTGACCCCATGAAAAACTTCCAAGGCAAGGTTGCAGTAATAACCGGAGGCGCGAGCGGCTTTGGCCGTGAATTCGCGTTGAAGGCCCACTCGCTGGGCATGAAGCTGGTGCTGGCCGACGTCCAGCAGGACGCGCTCGACGCCACGGCGGCCGAGTTGCGCGCGCAGGGCGCCCAGGTCGTGGCCGTGCGCTGCGACGTGCGCCAGTCGGCCGAGGTGCAGGCCTTGGCCGATGCAGCCATGCGCGAATTTGGCGCGGTGCACCTTGTCTTCAACAATGCGGGCGTCGGCTTCGGCGGCCTGCTGTGGGAAGCGAGCGAAGCGGACTGGGACTGGGTGATGGGCGTCAACGTCACGGGCGTGGTTCACGGCGTGCGCATCTTCACCCCGCTGATGCTCGAATGCGCCAAGCGCGATCCGGATTACGAAGGCCACATCGTCAACACGTCCTCCATGGCTGGCGTGCTGTGCCCGCCGGTGATGGGCGTCTACAACGTGTCCAAGCATGCCGTGGTGGCACTGACCGAAAGCCTGTATCACGACCTGTCGCTGGTGCAGGCGCCGATCGGCGCCTCGGTGCTGTGCCCATTCTTCGTCCCGACCGGCATCCACCAGTCGCACCGCAACCGTCCCGGCGACAAGCCGATGGAAGGCAAACCGACCGCCAGCCAGATGGCGGCGCAAGCCATGGTGACCAAGGCCGTCACTTCCGGCAAGGTGTCGGCGCACGACGTGGCGGAACTGACTTTCGCCGCCATCGCTGACGATAAGTTCTACATCTTCACCCACCCGCAGGCACTGGAAGGCGTGGCGCAGCGGGCGCGCGACATGGTAGCCCAGAACAATCCGGCCGACCCGTACCAAGCCACCCCGCAGGTTCGTGAGGCTTTGCGCGCAATGTTGTGAGAGAATGCGCGGCATGACGACAACACTCCGCTTTGGCGACTGGGCCGCCATGCAGGCCGACGCAAAACCGATCCGCATGGAAGTCTTCGTGCAGGAACAGAATGTGCCGGCCGACCTGGAAATGGACGCGCGCGATGCCGTTTGCCTGCACGCGGTAGCCTACGATGCCGAGGGCAAGCCGGTTGGCACTGGCCGCCTGCTGCCTGATGGCCATATCGGCCGCATGGCGGTGCTGCGCAGCGCGCGCGGCGCAGGGGTCGGCGGCGCGATCCTCAAAGGCCTGATGGAAAAGGCCCGCGAGCGCGGCGACGAGAAGGTTGTCCTCAGCGCCCAGACCCACGCGGCGGAGTTTTACCTGGCCCACGGTTTCGCCATGGCAGGTGACGTCTTCCACGAAGCGGGCATTCCCCACATCGAAATGCACTACGAATTCTAGGAGTTGAAAATGAAACGTTCGATCATCGCGCTCGGTGTTTGCGCAGTGTTTGGCGCGGGCTTCCTCGCCGGTTCCATCAGCCCGATCCAGGTGGCGCAAGCCCAGGTTGGCGGCGCGGGCGTGCAATGGCCGGCCGCCGCAGCTGCACCTGCCAGCGCCAACGGCCCGACCCATTTCTACGCCATTGACACCGGCACCCGCACCCTGATTTCGTGCTCGCGCCAGGGCAAGGAGAAGCCATCGTGCGTGCGGGAGCAGCTTCCCTAACGGATCTGGACTTCGTGCAGTTCGGCCGGCGCGTCGGAGTACAGCTTGACGACGGTGGAACTGCGCGTGCCGTAGTTCGGCGATTCGATTTTCACGGCTGACAGCAGCCGTTCCAGTTCCAGCGGCACGCCGGTTTCCGGCAAGCGCATGTCCGGCGCACGGGTTGTGTCGGACAGCATCTCGAAGTAGGCGTCTTCCGGTGCGCCAAGGCACAGCAGGCTGGCAAACTGCGCCTTGGTCTTCAGCACCTTCGGCCAGGCCGAGTCGAGCAGGGCGTTCGACAGGCCGTAAATTCCCGGCTCCAGCGGCTTGCCGTTGCGCGGGTCGTCATTTCCCTTGTTCGAATACCAGACCAGCTCCTTGCCGTCGCACAGGACCAGGTTGAAGCCGTTAAACTCGGCCGCGCGCGGCGCAATCTGCGCCACATACTCCTGCGCTGTCATGGCGCCCGCCAGGAAATCGGCCACCAGCTGGCCGCGCGAAGGCGCCAGCGGATTGTGTTCCTGCGGATTGCGCACGTTCGTGATGGCCGCGAAACGGGAAGGTCCGGCGAGGCCAGCGCCCGCCGCCGGCGGTGCGCCGGCGCCACCTGGTCGCGTGATCCCCATCCAGCTGCCGCCGGCTTTAAGGTCGCGACCCGCATAAATATGCGGCGCATCCGGCCATGGCGCAGCCGGCCTGGTGTCGCGGTCAAAGAACTCGTCGCGGTTCGCTGCCGCAATCAGCGGCACCCCGGGCACCACCTGCCAGGCGAAGACAATCAGGCACATGGCGGCAAATCCTCAAAGACTTCAACGTGCCGCGGCCCGGCGATCCAGCGCGCCAGGCCGGCGTCTGCCACGGCCGCATCGAGCGCGGCCAGGAAAGATTGGCTGGCAACCGATGAATAGACCTCCATCCACGTCTGCACGCCCTCAGGCGCCTCCGGCCGCCGTTTAAGCTGCGCAGCCACGCCATGCGCAACCGACAGCTTCGCCTGCATGGCGACGACCGCCCCCTGCAGGCCAGCCGCCTGTGCGGCCTGCACCTTGTAATACACGTAGAGGTCCATGTTCAGACGTCGAGCTTGTCCAGCACGTAGGGCAGGGGCTTGAACTGCAAGGCAGGCCCGCTGGCCGAGCCAAAGCGCACCTCGCCGGCTTCCAGTGCTTCGAGCTTCATCTCCACCAGGGCATCGACGCCGCCGGCGCCGTTGCGCGCGGTGTTGACCACCATGCCGCATGGCTGCTCGGGATCGGCCGGAGAGAACACTTCGGCGCCCGGCGCGGCTGCCGCATCGGCGATCGTCGCCAGCGCGGTGCGGCGTTTCAGCTTGCCCAGGTACTGGCTGCGCGCCACGATTTCCTGGCCCGGATAGCAGCCCTTCTTGAAGTTGACGCCACCCAGCAGCTCGAAATTGACCATCTGCGGCACGAACTGCTCCTGGGTGCCCGGCCCCACCTGCGGCACGCCAGCATGGATTTCAGACAGGCGCCAGGCCTCATTGCCGCCCACCACCAGGC
>DASWTB010000537.1:0-1749 GCA_036402315.1 Pseudoduganella sp.
GGCGGGCGAAACCTTGCCCTCTTCCCACTCAGGGAAGAATGTGGTGGCAACGCGGTCGCCGACGCGGAAACGTTCGACACCGGGGCCCACTTCAATCACCTCGCCGGCGGCATCTGAGCCCGGCACCACGGCGCCTTCGCCACCAGTAGGGTAAGTACCCTGCGCCACCATCAGGTCGCGATAGTTCAGCGAGACCGCGCGAACTTTGACGCGTACTTCGTGGTACTGCAGTTCGCGCTTAGGCAGCTTGACGGCTTCCAGGCTGTCGATACCGCCGCCGGGAGTGATTTGGTATGCGTGCATTTGGATCTCCTTACAAGTTGTGGTTAAGTGAGAAGAACTATATAGTTTCCTTATGATCCACAGTGGTGGAGTTTTCTCGACAGATTGTCGATCAAAGGGAAACAATATGAATGAGCGCCTGAATGGCATCAACGTCTTTGTGCAGGCCGTGGAAGCCGGCAGCTTTTCCGCCGCGGCGACCCGGCTGCACCAGACCCGTTCCGCCGTCGCCAAGTCCATCGCACGGCTGGAAGAACGGCTGGGCGTGCGCCTGTTCCATCGCACTACGCGCAGCCAGAACCTGACGGAAGCCGGCCAGTCCTATTACGAGCGCTGCGTGCGCGCATTAGCCGAACTGGATGCAGGTGCAGCCTGCATCGGCACCGGCCGCAGCGAACCGACCGGGCGCCTGCGCATCAGCGTGCCGGTACTGTTCGGCCGCCAGTTCGTGGCGCCCCTGATGATGGACCTGGCCCAGCGCTACCCGCAACTGACCATCGATATCTCCTTCAATGACCGCGTGGTCGACCTGCTGGACGAAGGCTTTGACCTTGGCTTGCGCGTCGGACCGCTGGCGGACAGCAGCAGCCTGGCCGCGCGCCACCTTGGCCAGCAGCGCATGCTGATCTGCGCCGCCCCCTCTTACCTGAAGGAGCATGGCGAGCCGAAGACCCTTCAGGAAGTAACAGGGCACGCCGGCATCATCTATTCGCGCGGGCGCGTGGTGAAGGGATGGACGGTGTCGACACCGGATGGCCGCACGCAAGACTTGATGCCGCAGCAGCGCATGCTGGTGGATGATCTGCAGGTGATTGCCGATGCTGCGGCGCGCGGCATGGGATTGACCTGGCTGCCCTGCTGGCTGATTGCCCCGTATGTGAAACGGGGCGAGTTGAAAGTACTGTTCGACTGCGGGGAGCTGGAAGCCTCGCAGATGCACCTGGTATGGCCTCACACTCCCTACATGCCCGCCAAACTGCGTGTCGCGATCGACACGCTGCTGGATGTCACGCCAATTTACCTGGCAAGCGCGGAGCAGAACCCCGCGGTGCCTTACATGCGCAGCGAAAGGCCACAGACACGGTCGTAAATCTGGCTAGCGGGGTCTTCTCGACCGTCGGGGCTTACATCTTCCAGTGGAGGCCAGCCGAGACCGAACGTCCGG
The DNA here is from genome assembly GCA_036402315.1 of Pseudoduganella sp. Taxonomy (GTDB): domain Bacteria; phylum Pseudomonadota; class Gammaproteobacteria; order Burkholderiales; family Burkholderiaceae_D; genus Rugamonas. The sequence continues at coordinate 1,448 of DASWTB010000537.1, forward strand.
TCTGGACCGTACCGAAATTGCTCACCTGCGCGTTACCCGCATTGCCGAAGTGGTAGTACTGCTGCTGCATTTCGTTCGTCAAGTTGACACCACTGATATCGAACGACACGCTATCGTTGATTTTGTAGGAGATCTGGAAGTCCACACTCTTCTCCGGGTGACGCCAGATACCAATCGGATTGGCAAACAAGGCGGCCTCATTGCTGGCCAGGAAGCCGGCGCGCCAGACATAGGACAGGCGCGCGCTGACCGGGCCCTTTTCGTAAGCCAGGGTGGCGTTGTAGGAGCTCTTGGAAACGCCG
>DASWTB010000538.1:0-22917 GCA_036402315.1 Pseudoduganella sp.
CCGATATTATTCGGCCCGCTGTAGCCGGCCTTGATGACAGTCAGGCCGTAACCCGACTGGTCGCTCATATTGGCCGGCGCCGATACCGGATAGTCGAACTCCACCACCGAACCGCCCGGAATGGTGGTGGCGGTGTTGTTCGTCACCGTCATCACAGGATTGATCGGGTAGTTGCTGTCGCCCAGCTTCCAGCCACCGAGGGAGATGCTGACCTTGGCACTGCTGGTTGGCATTGCCGTCTCAGCACGCGTTGCCCCGTAAGGTGCCGCGCTGCGGAAGGCGGTGGCAATGCTGTTGGTCAGCGTGTAGCCCATGAAGTACTCGCCCGCCCCGCCGTTGCGCGCTGCGTTCCAGGCGTAGTCCCCGGCCAGCTCCCAGATCATGATGCCACCGATGCCGTTGTTCACGACGTAGCTGGTCTTGGCTGCGATGGATTGCGCCGTTTCGGTCGACAGGAAGACCTTGCGTGTCGCGTTCCACAGCCACGGCGCCGCCATGGTGGCGCTGTACTGCGGGCTGTAAGTACCGGTAATGGTCTTTTCCGTAATCCCGTAGGCATCGAGGTAGGACGGGACGATGGCGTTCTGCAGGTTGAGTGCATGCCACAGCGGGTTGCCGCCGCCCGGGACCGGGTTGCCGTTGGTGTCCAGGTCATGCCAGACATTGTCGATGCCGGTGGCGCCTTTGCCGCAGCTCTTGACGCCGGCACAGACGACCGGATCGCTGACCGTTGGGCTGGTGCCCCACAGGCCATTGTTGCCGCCGCTGACTTCCTTCCAGCCGCGCGTGTAGTACGGCACGCCGATATTGATGCGTCCTGCCTGCAGTGCGCCACGGTAGTAGCGATACGCCCAGTCGACGTTCAGGTAGCCGATGCCGCCGTACTGGTAGGCGTTGCCGGCCCTTAGTTCGGCGTCGTTGCCGTCGTCGAACAGCGGGGCGTTGGGGCCGACGTACTGGTTCCAGCCGCCGTGCAGGTCATAGCTCATCAAGCTGGCGTAGTCGAGGTACTTCAGGCCGGACAGGTTTTCTTCGCCGCGCAGCACCCAGCCGGAAGCGGAGCCGGCGATCGTCAGCATGTAGTACTTCTTATCCGCCGCTGCCGCCGCGTCGAGCTTCTCGCGCACGGTTTTCAGCAGCACGTTGTAGCTCTTCATCAGGCCTGCCAGGCGTGGCTTGGAAACCGGGAAGTCGAGCGGGTTGCCTGCTTCGTTGTTGGTGGTCGGGTGCTCGTAGTCGATGTCCATCCCGTCGAAGAAGGTGTACTGGCGCAGGAAGGCGACCATCGAATCGGCCAGGGTGTTGATGCCTGCCGTGTTGATGCTGCCGTCTGCGTTGGTGGTGGCGGTGTAGAAGCCGCCGCTGCCTGCCCAGCCGCCGACCGACAGCATGATCTTCACGCCGGGGTATTTCTTCTTGTACTGCGCCAGCAGGTTGAAGTGGCCTTTGTAGGGCAAGGACGGGTCCATCGCTGCGGCGGGAACGTTCGGCCAGGTGATGCCGGTTTCGGGACTGTTTGCGCCGCTGCCGATCAGCACCTTGTTGTCCGTGCCGACGCTGGCGAAGGCGTAGTTCACGTGGGTGATGTTCTGCCACGGGATGTCGTTGACCAGGTAGGACGGCTGGCCGTTCGCGCCTGTACGCCAGCTGGTGAAGTATCCGACAATGCGGCGGTTCAGGCCATTTGCCAGCTTTTCGCGGCCGTTGGCGTCGTAGACGCTGCAGTACGGGACGTTTGGCACCGGCGAGGTCAGGCCGTCAGGGCGGCATGCGACTGGAGTCGGCGTTGGTGTCGGAGTCGGAGTCGGCGTAGGCGTAGGAGTCGGCGTTGGCGTTGGCGTAGGAGTCGGCGTCGGCGTCGGGGTGGGCGTCGGAGTCGGTGTTGGAGTTGGCGTCGGCGTGGACGTCTGCAGCTCCCACGGCCCGTTCGGATCGGTGCCCGGCACATTGTTCTGCGTCCACCACTTCGCCTTGTAGACGGCGCCGTTATAGGTCGCGCACATGCCAGCGGTATAGACCGCGCTGGCGCTCCAAGCCGGACAATCCGGTGTTGGAGTCGGCGTGGGCGTTGGAGTCGGGGTAGGAGTTGGCGTCGGCGTAGTCGCCTGCGCTTCCCAAGGCCCGTACTGCTCGGCGCCAGGCACATTATTCTGCGTCCACCACTTCGCCTTGTACACAGTGCCGTTATAGGTCACGCACATGCCCGCTGTGTAGACCGCGCTGCTGCTCCAGGCCGTGCAGGATTCGGAAGCCGTCGCGGATGCGAGTGTGCGAACCTCAGGTGCTGCCTTGCCGCTGTCGCTCCCGCCGCTGCAACCCGCAATGGCGCTGCCGACCAGCGCCAGCATCAGGTAATTCGTTCGAAAATTCATGCTGTCTCCGTTATTAGAAATCGTGGTTATTCGGATAACTGCTATAGAAATCGTTATCCCAGCGGAAGTGCGTCGCCGAGATCGTTAAAGAGATGTCGAGCCCCTCGACGAAGTGCCACCAGCCGACTGGCAGGAACAGGATTTCGCCGGGCGCCAGTTCGACATCAAGGACAGGCACGCCCGCCATCGAAGGGAAGCGCTGCAAGTCGATGTCGCGGCCATCGACGGGAGTAAAGCAATGGCGCTGGTTCTGCAGCCTTGGCGTCTCGCACGGCGCAATCAGCCGCACGCGCTTGCGCCCCATCACCTGGATCATGAAATTGTTGGTCAGGTCATGGTGGAACGGCGTGATGGTGCCGGCCGGGCCAAGCCAGAAGAAGCCTTTGCGTTCGCCATTCAGGTATTCCGGCAGCAACGGCATGTCCTGCCACAACTCGTCCAGCGCTTGCCGGTTACGGCCGTCGTTATTGGCCGTCATATAGAAATCGTTGGTGCTGCCGCTGTTGCGCACCCGTTCCACATACTCGCCGAACGGCATGTGGCGCTTGTGCGCGATGCTGTTCATCTCGTAATCGGCATCGGCATTGCGGCCGAACTGCACCTCCACTTCGCGATCGCCGAATCGCGCGGCCAGCCAATCCAGCGACCATTTGCCGCGCGCCGGCCAGTCATCCAGCATGCCGGTGATGATCACGGGGCGGTTGCACAGGTAATGCTCGTGCAGGAAAGCTTCGGTCGACAAGCGCTCGCGGCGCGGCACTTCCTGCGGCGCCATGCGGTTCAGGCGTGCCTGGATGCCAAGCAGCCAGTCGCGCTTTGCCAGCCGGTTATGCAGGCGCTGTACGCCGTGCAGGTAAGGGCTGTTCATCGCAGCCGCGATTTCAGCCTGCGCGAGCTGGGGAGGAATGCCGGACTGGCCGAGAATGCCGGCCAGCGTTGCAGGAGAATGGCCCAGCATCAGGTTTTCGGCAATCCAGCGCCGCCATTCGTCGCTGATGCCAAGGGAATGCACCGTCGCACGACGTTTCATAAGCGTCTCCAAATGGGAAAAGCCGGCGGCGTGGGCCGCCGCCGGCAGGGGATGGACGATTAACGTCCTTTCCAGACTTCGCTGGTCAGCGCGCCGCTGGCATCGCCGTCCAGTTCCCACGAGAAGGCCCCGCGCAGGCCCTGGTCGCGGACGTACTGCATCTTGTTGCCGATCACGGTCGGATCGTCATAGCTCCACCATTCGCCGGTGCTGGTGTACAGGTACAACTGCTTGGTCACCGGGTGGTACCAGCGCTGGCCGGTCTTGTTGCGCAAGACCTTGTAGTCGTCGATACCGCCTTCATAGGTGCCGGCCGCACCGCCGGTGGCTGCCTGGTACAGGCCATTGCCGTTCGGCCCTGCTGTCACGCCCTTCCAGCCACGCCCGTAGAACGGAATCCCGAGCAGGATCTTGTTCTTCGGCATACCGGCAGCCGTCAGCGCCGCAACGGCGTCGTTGGCGTTGTACTTGGCCAGGTTGCCGGTCGCAGGATCGGCCGGATCGTGGTACAGCGGTGCATGGAAGTTGGTGCTCGATTCCCACGCCCCGTGGAAGTCGTACGTCATCACGTTGACCCAGTCCATGTACTGTGCGTACAGGCCCGGTTCCGTGTTGGCGATCTTGTCGACACCGGCGCCGATCGCTGCGGTCAGCGCATAGCGCTTGCCGTCTGCGGCTCCTTGCGCGTCAAGTTGCGCACGGAATTCGGCCATCAGCAGCGTGAAGTTGTGCTTGTCATTGACCGCGTCGTAGGTGTTGTACGGCTGGCCGCCGCCGCCCGGGTATTCCCAGTCGATATCGATGCCGTCGAATACACCCTTCGCCGCCCCGGGGCCGCCGCGTCCATCCTGGATCGGCAGGTCGCCGGCGATGAACATCTTCACGCAGGACTTGGCGAGCTGCTTGCGCAGTGCGTCGGTCTTTGCCGCGGCCGAGAAGAACTTCGACCACGACCAGCCGCCCAGCGAGATGAAGACTTTCAGGTTCGGGTGCTGCTGCTTGAGCAGTTTCAATTGCAGGAAGTTACCGGACAACGGAGCATCCCACGGCACGGACTGGCCGTTGACCGTGCGGCGCGGCTGGCGCTGGTAGTCGGCATAAGAATCGCCGCCGGTACCGGCGTCAGGCGATGATGGATTGTCGTTGCCGACTTCGGCCTTCGTCACCATGTCGCACTCGTAGCCGCCGTTCTTCTGGTAGACGTTGCCGAAGGCGTAGTTGATGAAGGTGAGCTGGTCGGCGACGCTGGTCTGCACGCCGTTCACTGGCGTCTTCGTGGTGTGGATGTCCGCCACCTCGTAATCGCGGCCGTACACACCCCACTGCGCGAAGTAGGAGCCGATTTCGCGGCCGCTAGGAGTCGGCGTAGGTGTAGGCGTTGGAGTCGGCGTTGGAGTCGGCGTTGGAGTCGGAGTCGGAGTCGGAGTCGGGGTCGGGGTCGGGGTTGGAGTTGGAGTTGGAGTTGGAGTTGGTGTTGGGGTAGGCGTCGGCGTGGTCGACTGCAGCTCCCAAGGTCCGTTCGGATCGGTGCCCGGTACATTATTCTGCGTCCACCATTTCGCCTTGTACACGGACCCGTTATAGGTCACGCACATGCCGCCGGTGTAGACCGCGCTGGCGCTCCATGCAGGACAATCCGGCGTTGGCGTCGGGGTAGGTGTTGGCGTTGGCGTTGGCGTAGTTGTCTGCGCCTCCCAAGGCCCATACTGTTCGGTGCCTGGCACATTGTTCTGCGTCCACCACTTGGCCTTGTACACGGTACCGTTATAGGTCACGCACATGCCGGCGGTGTAGACCGCGCTGCTGCTCCATGCCGGACATGATTCCGCCACGGTCGATGTCGCAAGTGTGCGCGGCTGCTGTGTGGCTTGGCCACTGTCGCTGCCGCCACCGCAAGCAGCCAACAGGCTGCTGGTCAAACCGGCGACCAGAAAACTTCTCGAAACCTTTCGTTCCATGCTCCCCCTCCTTCGGTTGTGGTTGTCGGGCTAGCATGGGATTGGGACAATTGGTAGTCAAGTGGTTTCAAATAATGCTGCCAATATAAGACCAGTTGCAAAAATGCACGTACCGCCAGGCGGCGCAAAAAATGGCTGTTTGAGAATGAGGAAGGTGATGTCTCAAATGAGACATTCTGTTAAACGATGAATACCAGAGTTTGGCTACTCGCCGAGTGGTATTGCTGCTCAGTTGCCCGGTATGGACTTCTGGATGCGCTCGATAGTCCGGTCGGCCTGCATTTGCCGCAGTACGCGGGTCAGCTCAGGCACGATTGCCTCGTGCTTTTTGTTCAGGTAGTGATAGACCGGAAAGGAAGACAGCGGCGGCTCCAGCACGGCAACGCCCTCCAGCTTCTGGCTGCGCACAACGGCCATGCCTGAAGCGCGATTCCCCAGCACCAGGTCAGTACGTCCCATGACCAGCTTTTCAAAAGCCTGGTTCATGGTCGGCACCGGCTCCACTTTCATGCCCTTGGTATTCTCCTGCGCGATCTTGTTCCCGCGCACAAAGCCCAGCGTATAGGGACGCAGGCTTTCCCAACCGTGGACGTTGAAAGAAGTCCCACGCGAGAAAATCACCAGTTCAAAGGTGAGCAAGGGAACTGGAACGATCACGAGGTTGGGATAATCGCGATCCAGGCCAAGCTTGCGATACAGCTCGCCATCCATCTTGCCCTCGTTGGCGTACATCAGCGAGCGTTCGCCAGGCAACTGGTGCACGACCAGCGTGCGGCCGATGCGCCGGTAGGCTTCGCGCAAGATCAGTTCGGAAATGGTGGCGGCGGGATCGTCGCCGACCAGGGTGGAGACATTCATCACAGGCAACGATTGCGCGGCTACCCAGGCCGGCAGCAGGCCAGACAGCGCGAAACCCAGAACGGTACGACGACGCATTTCATCTCCCGGCAATCCCTTACCTGGAGCATAACACTGCCTACACTTTTTGTAGTTCCTGAAACTTCTGGTTTCAATTTTCCAGGATACGCAAGGCCTCACGCGCCATATTGATGGCCAGTTCCTCCTGCGCAATGCCGCCCTTCAGCAGCACATATTGCAGCCTCCGTTCGCGCGAGTCCGACTCGCTGGCGAAGTCCCGCTGCTCGAAACTCTTGTACAAGGCGAGTTTCGCTTCATGCAGCGCCAGGTGGCGCCGCATTTCGTCCGCCAGGCCCGCAGGGCCTATGGCCGCCTCGGCGCGGATACGCACCATCAGTGCGTCGCGCTGGGGACGGGGATCTTCGCTCTCGGCAACCCAGCGCCGCAGTTCCTCAGTGCCGGCCGGCAGCACGCGGTAGGCGCGTTTGCGGCCGCGGCCCGTCTCGGCGGGCAGGGATTCGATCCAGCCGGCTTGCTCCAGGCGCGCCAGTTCGCGGTAGATTTGCTGGTGGGTGGCGGCCCAGAAAAAGCCGATCGATTTATCGAAGCGCCGGGCCAGTTCCGAGCCGGAACCGGCTTTTTCGGACAGGGAAGTTAACAGCGCGTGAGGCAAAGACATGGCAGGAAACAATGAAAAAGATGCCACCATCTTGCCTGAGCAGCGCGAGGCGGACAAGCCACACTGTCTTTGCAACTAGTTGCAGAGACATGCCAACCGGGCTATATTTGTGCAACTAGTTGCATAATGAGGACGCCAATGAACCGCTACCCACACCTGCTCGCCCCGCTCGACCTGGGCTTCACCACCCTGAAAAACCGCGTGATCATGGGTTCCATGCACGTCGGGCTGGAAGAAGAAGTCGACGGCTTTGAACGCATGGCCGCCTTCTACGCCGAGCGCGCGCGCGGCGAAGTGGGCCTGATCGTTACCGGCGGCATCGCCCCAAACGAAGCGGGTCGTCCATGGAAGGCCGGCGCCAAGCTGACCACCACCGAAGAGGTGGCGCAGCACCGCAAAGTGACCGCCGCCGTCCATGCGGAAGGCGGCAAGATCGCCATGCAGATCCTGCATTTCGGCCGCTACGCCTACCATCCGAAACTGGTGGGCCCGAGCGCGATCAAGGCGCCGATCAACCAGTTTACCCCGCACGAGCTGACCACCGAAGAAGTGGCTGCGACCATCGAGGACTACGCCCAGTGCGCCGTACTGGCGCGCGAAGCCGGCTACGACGGCGTGGAAATCATGGGCTCTCAGGGCTACCTGATCAATGAATTCATCGCCGCCCGCACCAACCAGCGTATCGATGAATGGGGCGGCAGCTATGAAAACCGCATGCGCTTCCCTGTCGAAATCGTGCGCCGCGTGCGCGAACGCGTCGGCAAGGACTTCATCATCATCTACCGCCTGTCCATGCTGGACCTGGTGGAAGGCGGCTCCACGCTGGACGAAGTGGTGCAGCTGGCGCAGGCAGTCGAAAAAGCCGGCGCCACCATCCTCAACACCGGCATCGGCTGGCACGAAGCCCGTATCCCGACCATCGCGACCAAGGTGCCGCGCGCCGGCTTCGCCTGGGTCACCAAAAACCTGATGGGCAAGGTGGGCATCCCGCTGGTGGCGACCAACCGTATCAATACGCCGGAAGTGGCCGAGGGCATCCTGGCCGATGGCGGCGCCGACATGGTGTCGATGGCGCGCCCTTTCCTGGCCGACGCCTTCTTCATGCAGAAAGCGCGCGAAGACCGCGCCGACGAAATCAATACCTGCATCGGCTGCAACCAGGCCTGCCTGGACCATACCTTCTCCGGCAAGATCACTTCCTGCCTGGTGAACCCGCGTGCCTGCCATGAAACGGAGCTGGTCATCGCTCCGGCGCAGCAAGCCAAGCGCATCGCCGTGGTCGGCGCCGGTCCTGCGGGCCTGAGCTTCGCTACCACCGCTGCCGCGCGCGGCCATGACGTTACCCTGTTCGACGCCGGCAGCGAAATCGGCGGCCAGTTCAACGTGGCGAAGAAAGTGCCGGGGAAGGAAGAATTCAACGAAACCCTGCGCTACTTCGGCCGCCAGATCGAGCTGACCGGCGTCAAGCTGCACCTGAATACCCGCGTCGACGCAGCCGGCCTGGCTGCCGGCGGTTTCGACGAGGTGGTGCTGGCAACCGGCGTCACCCCGCGCACCCCGGCCATCGACGGCATCGACCATCCGAAGGCACTGGGCTATCTGCAGGTGCTGCGCGACGGCGCTCCGGTGGGCAAGAACGTGGCCGTGATCGGGGCCGGCGGCATTGGCTTTGACGTTTCCGAATACCTGACCCACGAAGGCAAGAGCGCCAGCCTGGCGCCGGAGAAGTTCTACGCCGAGTGGGGCATCGACAACCAGTACAAGGACCGCGGCGGCATCCGTGCTCCAGAGGTGGAAGCTTCGCCGCGCAAAGTCCACCTGTTGCAGCGCAAGACCAGCAAGGTCGGCGATGGCCTGGGCAAGACCACCGGCTGGATCCACCGCACCGGCCTGAAGGCCAAGCGCGTCAACATGCAATCGGGCGTCAGCTATGACCGCATCGACGACGCCGGCCTGCACGTGACCGTGGAAGGCCAGCAGCACGTGCTGCCTGTGGATAATGTGATTGTTTGCGCCGGCCAGGAGCCGCTGCGCGAGCTGCAGCAAGGCCTGCTCGACGCCGGCTGCAAAGTACATCTGATCGGCGGCGCCGACGTGGCCGCCGAACTGGATGCGAAACGCGCTATCAACCAAGGCACCCGACTGGCTGCCGCCATCTAAGGAGTAAGCCCATGCAGCTTCAACCGGCCGTTGCGGAATCGCTGGAACGCTGGCACAAGATGATTGCCGGCGGTGATCTGTCCACCCTGCCCTCCATCGTCGATGCGGATGCGGTATTCCGCTCGCCGGTTGCGAACAAGCCTTACGCCAGCCGGCAGGCGGTGGTGCTGGTGCTGAACACCGCCTACCAGGTGTTCGAGAACTTTGCCTACCACCGCCAGTTGGCGACCGACGACGGCTTGAGCGTGGTGCTGGAATTCAGCGCCAATGTCGGCGACAAGCAGCTCAAGGGCATCGATTTCATCCGCTTCAACGATGCGGGCAGGATTGTGGAGTTCGAGGTGATGGTGCGCCCCCTGAGCGGACTGCAGGCGCTGGGTGAGGCCATGGGCGCTCGAATCGGCGCCCAGGTTGGCGCCTTTAAGGCTCCTGCCTAGCCTCCAGCATCGCCAGCAGCGTGCGTAGCTGCGCATCCAGCGCGGCTGCGCCCTCGGCCCCGAGCGGGGCCATGATGTTCTTTTCGTTTTCCACGTGCGCCGCCACGGCCCGTTCGATCAGTTCCAGCCCTGCGGGGCTCAGCTGAACCAGCAGGCTGCGCGCGTCGGCCGTATTCGGCGCACGGGTCACCCAGCCTTGCGCCTCCAGCCTTTGCAGGCGATGGGTCATCGTCCCTGATGTCACCATGAGCTGGGAAAACAGGGCCGTTGGCGCCAGCTGATGCGGCGCGCCCGCGCGGCGCAGGGTCGCCAGCACGTCGAACTCCCAGTTACTGAGTCCAAATTTCTCGAAAGTCGCATCGAGCCGGCGCCGCATCAGCGCCGCACAGCGGTTCAGGCGTCCGATCACGCCCATCGGGCCTACATCCATGGCGGGCATCTCGCGTGCCCATTGCTCCAGGATTAAATCCACTTTATCCACAGCCGTCTCCAGGTTAGCTATCGGGACGATTATAACAATTTATCTCGACTTCAAGATAATTTGCTATACTCCGATTTATCTCGATTTCAAGATAATTTTGCAGCCATGAAGAAATTCCCCTTAGCCGATACCGCGATTACCGCGCTGGCCCCCGTCATCTGGGGTTCGACCTATATCGTCGCCACTGAAATCCTGCCCGAAGGGCGACCATTCACCGCCGCCGCTGTGCGCGCCTTGCCGGCCGGTCTGCTGCTGGTGCTGTTTGCCGGCCGCATGCTGGCCCGCCACCTTTGGTGGCGCGTCGCCGTGCTGGCCGCGCTGAACATCGGTGCTTTCCAGGCCTTGCTGTTCGTCGCCGCATATCGCCTGCCGGGCGGCCTGGCTGCCGTGCTGGGCGCGATCCAGCCGATCGTGATCATGGGCTTGGCCTGGGGGTGGGATGGCCGCCGCCCACAGTGGGCCGCTCTCGGCGCCGCAGCGGTGGGCGTGGCTGGCATGGCCGCCCTGCTGCTGTCGCCATCCGCCCGCTGGGATGCCCTCGGCGTCGCCGCTGCCCTGGCAGGCGCCCTGAGCATGGCGGTCGGCACCTGGCTGGCGCGCCGCTGGAAAACCGGCCTGCCGGTGGCCGAACTGGCCGGTTGGCAGCTGCTGCTCGGTGGCCTGATGCTCACGCCGCTGGCGCTGCTGGCCGACCCGCCGCTGCCTGTCTCCCTGGCCACCAGCGAAATCCTGGGCTACGCCTATCTGACCTTCGTAGGCGCCCTGGTGGCCTACCTGCTGTGGTTCCGTGGCCTGAGCCGCCTGTCGCCGGTTGCCGTGTCCTCGCTTGGCTTGCTGAGTCCCGCTACCGCCGTGGTGCTGGGCTGGGCCCTGCTCGGCCAGAAGCTCGGCGGCACCGCAATGGTCGGCCTGGCCGTGGTGCTGGGCAGCGTACTGACACTCCAACTCAAACTGCAGGAGGCTAAATAATGAACAAGCCAATCAAAGACCTGATCGAATCCCGCGTTTCAGCCAATTATTTCGACCCGGCGGTGCCGGTCGGCGACGATCAGGTGGTGGAGCTGGCGCGTCTGGCGACTCTGGCGCCATCGGCCTACAACGTGCAGAACTGGCAGTTCGTCGCGGTGCGTTCGCAGGAAGCGCGTGAGAAATTGCGCGACTTGTCTTTCGGCCAGCAGAAAGTTGTGGATGCGCCGGTAACCTTCATCATCAGCGGCACCCTGAAGGCGCAGGACCAGGTAGCGGCTGCGCTGAAACCGGCTGTGGATAAAGGCATACTTATCCAACCCGTTGTCGATAGCTGGACCCGCATGGCGCAGGGCTCGATGAACGGCGACGAGCGCGCCCAGCGCGATGAAGCCTTGCGCTCCGCCTCGCTGGCGGCGATGACCATGATCCTCGCCGCCGAAGGCATGGGCCTTTCCAGCTGCGCCATGACCGGCTTCGACGCGGAGGCTGTCCATGCCGCCTTTGGGCTGGGCCCGGATGAAGTGCCGGTGATGCTGGTCGCCGTCGGCCACGCCGCCCAGGGCAACTGGCCGCAGAAGCCACGCCGCCCGCTGGACGACGTGCTGCGCTACGCCTGATTACCGGTTGGTGATCGTCACGCCGGTGGCTACCAGCAGGCCGCCGGCAATCATCGAAGCCATCACCTGCTCGCCCAGCATCAGCGCCGCGAGCGATACCCCGAACACCGGCACCAGGTTGTTGAACACCGCCGTGCGTGCCGGGCCAAGGGCTTTCACGCCCTCATACCACCACACGAAAGCCACCACGGTGCCGAAAGCGCCCAGGTAGGTGACGGATGCCCATACCTGCCAGCCCAGCGAAGCCCATGCCACTTGCGGCAGCTCGCGCGAGGCGGTGATCAGCAGGAAGCCGAGGCCCCACAGCGAGGCATAAGTAGTGGCGGCAATCGGCGACAGGCCTTTCAGCGCGGCGCGGCCGACCAGGGTGTAGGCAGCCCAGCAAGAGGCTGCGCCCAGCATCATCAATTCGCCGATGCCGATTGACTGGCTGATGTCATGCAGGGCAGCCATCGGCTCGCCACGCGTAATCAGCACGGTGGCGCCGACGAAGGCGATGCCGATGCCCGCCCATTTCTGCCAGTTCAGGCGCTCGCGCAGCACGGCGGCTGCGGCCAGCGCGGTCACGATCGGATTCATCGCAATGAACAGGGCCGAGCGGCTGGCCTCCATCTTGCCGAGCGCGGAAAAGAAGCAGAAGTTGTACAGGAAGATGCCGGTCAGCCCAAGTGCCGCCGTGGCGCCAAGCTGCTGCATCGAGAGCTTGGGCAGGCCACCCTCGCGCTTCCAGGCCAGCAACAGCAGCAGCGCGGCCGCGATCGAGAAACGGATGGAGGCTGCCGTCAGCGGCGGCAGTGCATTCGAGACAATATGGCCAGCGATGAAGGTGCCGCCCCAGATCAGGGTGCAGGCGATCAGTTTCAGGTAGATCATGGCAGTGGGCCTTGCGTGTCAGTGAAGGAGGTTATACATTAATGCTAATCCTTGCTCATAGCAAAATGAGGAAAAGCTCATGAGGAACTTATGACTTTCACGCAGTTGGAAATCTTCGCCCTGGTGGCCGAATTGCGCGGCTTCACTGCCGCAGCGATGCGGCTGGGTGTGAGCCAGTCCGCCATCTCCCACGCCATCAAGTCCCTGGAGGGCGAACTTGGCGTGCAGCTGATCGAGCGCCAGGGGGCAACGGCGGACGTGACGGAACTGGGCCAGCGCCTGCTGGTGCGCGCGCGGGAAATCCTCGGCCTGGCGGAATCGATGCGGCAGGAAGTGGCGGCAGCGAGCGGCTTGAATAAGGGGCTGCTGCGGATCGGTTCCTTCGGCCCTACCTCGTCGCTCAAGCTGATTCCTGCCATTCTCGACGTTTTCCAGAAGCGCTATCCCGGCATCGAAGTGCGCATCGACGAGGGGACCGACGACGACACGCTGCAATGGATTCTCGACCGCCGGGTTGATATCGGCTTTATCCAGCAGCCCGATGACCGCTTCGATACCGTGGACCTGGTAGAGGACCAGATGGTCGCGCTGCTGCCGGCCGGCCATCAACTGGCGGCCAAGAAGTCCGTCAGCGCGCACGACCTGGCGAATGAACCCTTCATCATGCCCGATGCCGGCTGCTCGACCCTGATCGAGCCGCTCTTTGCCGCGCAGGGACTGTGCCCGCAGGTGCGCTACCGCATGTCGCAGGTGCTGACCGTGCTGGGCATGGTGGGGCGCGGGGATGGCGTGTCCGGCATGGCGGAGCTGGCGCTGCCGGTCGACCTGGCCTCCAGCCACCCGAATATCGCGGTGCGGCCGTTTTCGCCGCCAGTGCGGCGCCGTGTCGGGCTGGCTCTGCGTAACCTGGCGCAGGCGTCCCCGGCCGCCAAGGCATTTGTCGAAGTCGCACGAAAGGTCAAACTATGAGCAGCACCGAACCTGAACTGGAGCAGCGCCTGTTCGCCACGGGAAAAGCATGGTGGAGCTGGCTGCAGAAGCAGCACGCCACATCGCCGGGCGTGTGGATGAAAATCGCCAAGAAGGATGCACCGGAATCGTCGGTGCAGTATCCCGAGGCGCTGGATGCTGCACTGTGTTTTGGCTGGATCGATGGGCAGAAAAAGAGCATCGACGAGCAATACTGGCTGCAGAAATTCACGCCGCGCGCCAAGCGCAGCATCTGGTCGAAGATTAACCGGGAAAAAGTGGCGGCGCTCATCGAAAAGGGCTTGATGCAGCCCGCCGGGCTGGCCGAAGTCGAACGCGCCAGGCAGGATGGCCGCTGGGAGGCGGCGTATGACTCCTGGAGCGCGGCGGAGGTGCCGGCCGACCTGCAGGCGGCGCTCGATGCAAGCGCCAAGGCGCGTGCCAATTTTGCCGCCCTCAGTTCGCAAAACCGCTATGCGATCCTGTTCCGCACGCACCAGGCAAAACGGGCGGAGACTCGCGCGAAGCGAATCAACGATTTTGTGGCCATGCTGGAGCGCGGCCAGACGGTTCATCCCCAGGCCGGCTTCACGACCATCAAGTAGAACACGGCGATGAAGGCGAAGAATGCCGGAATCCCGAGCACGACCCAGGCGCGGAAATAGCGCCAGAACCGGGCTGGCAATGCCGACGCTTGCCGCATCGCTTCGGCGGCGAGGTCGCGCATCTTCATCTGCAGCCAGACGACGGGCAGCCAGCACAGCAAGGCGATCACGAACAGCACGACAGACCATTTGATCCAGGGCGTCTGCATAGGGAAGCCGGCCAGGTGGATCAGGTAGAAGCCGGTCGCCGGCTGGGCGATCATGGTGACGCCGGTGAACAGCCAGTCGGCGATCACCAGGATGCGGGTGACGACGGCGATTGCCTGCACGTTCTTGCTGATCACCGCGAACAGCAGATACCACGCAGAGCCGATGCCCGTGCCGAACAGCAGGGTTGAGGAGAGGATGTGCAGCCATTTGACGATCAGGTATTCCATGAGGGTTTCTCCAGTTCGTAGAGCATCCACAGCGCGGCCAGCATGGGGAGGTTCTTGCTGATTGGGCCATAGGGGTGGAGCAGGAATTCGGGAAGCCGCCAGGCGATCACGATGCTGTAGAACGCGATCAGGGCGATCTGCGCGAGCCACAGCCAGCGGCGAGTGCGGCGCGGCCAGGCCAGGGTGGCCACGCCGAAGGCCAGGTCGAATGCGGATGCGCCGTAGAGCATCAATGGCGCCAGCGCTCCGGGCACGCCAGTGCGGACCAGCAGCGTATAGCTGTCAGCGACCGGGTACAGGCCGGCGGATACGATGGCGGTCCAGATCCATACGGCAGCAATGCTCAGGCGCAGCAACGGAAGCAGCCAGTCGAGTTGCGCCTGGCTGCGCGCCGCTGCCGGCAGCGCAATAAAGTCGTGTACCGCTCGCGGCTGGCGGCCCAGCAACGCGGCTATCGGCCCGGCATCGGCGGTATTGCCGCGTGCAAGCATGTCCAGCGCATCGCGATCGAGCGGACTGCCGGGCAGAATGCCGCCAACCCACGCCAGGCTGCGTGCCATCCAGTCGGGCAAGCGTAGCACTGGCCAGCGCCGGCCGCCAAGCCCCATCGACGTCCTCAGCGACTGCAAATAGCCGACAAACGGCATCGCTTCGGGTCCCACCAATGCCAGCCGCCGCACCCCACCGCTTGTAGCCCGGTGCGTGACGATCTCGGCCTGCTCGACAAGCGCAACAATTGCAGCCGTGACGTCATCAATGTGCACGGGCTGTACCATCTGCGGTGTACTGCCCAGCTGCACGGCTATTGGCATGGTGGCGAGCATGCGAAACATCCCCGCACTGGCGCCGTCCGCGCCATAAACCAGGGACGGCTGCACGATGCACCCATCGACAGGCAGTGCTGCCAAGGCATCATCCGCCGCCTTCTTGCTCAAGTGGAAAGCCGATCGCGCGCCGGCGTCTGCACCGAGCGCAGACACCTGCACCACATAACGCACACCTGCCTCCGCGCAAGCCGCAAACAAGGCGCGCGGCGCCGCATCGTGCACAGCGGCAAACGACGCATCGCGCCGTGAACGGAATATCCCCACCGCATTCACAACGACGTGCACGCCCTTGAGGCGCGCCGCCCACACAGCTTTTTCGGTATCGTGGGCAAAGTCGGCAGGAACAAAGCCCATGCGGGGATCGCGGCCACGATGCCGCCCGGCAGCAATGACCTCATGACCGCGTGCCAGCAAGGCCGCCGCAACATGCGACCCGATAAACCCCGTAGCACCGGTCAGCAGCACCCGCATCGGTTCCTCCTCCCGTCATCGGACATTACACGAAAAGGGGGAATCGCCATGGACACTTGGAGCAGAGCGCTCAAGCAAAGCGTATTGCCCGGCGCACTGGCCAGCCTTGCCTCAACGCTGGTGCTGGCCGCTTGCGGCAAGCGCGAGACCGGCAGCATGTTTGCAGGTGTGAATGCGGTCAGCCACTGGCTCTGGGGCGACAAGGCAACGCGGGTTGACCGCCCTTCGCTCAAGCACACGCTGGTGGGCTACCTGATCCACCACGGCGCATCGATGTTCTGGGCAGCGCTGTTCGAAAAGTCCTGCTGCAAGACGCTCGACAAGAAGGAAGCCGCAAGCACTGCCACCGTGGCGGCGGCAGCCAGCGCCGTCGCCTGTTTCACCGACTACCAGTTAACGCCGCCCCGCCTGCGGCCCGGGTTCGAAGAACGCCTGTCGCGGCCTTCGCTGTTGATGGTCTATGCCGCGTTTGCAGTGGGCCTGGCAGCAGGCGCCTGCCTGAACCGGCGCGACAGCTAGCGGTCTTCCTGTTCCAGCCAGCGGCGCCCATGCGCCAGGACTTGCTCCAGCTCGTAGCGCACGGCCGCCAGCATGGACGGCAAGTTGTCCGGATTGCCGACCCGGATCGCCGACTCGGCATCCAGCGTGGCTTTCACCAGCCGCTTCGCTCCCAGCACGCCGACCGCGCCGCGCAAGCCATGCAGGATGCGCGCCGCTTCGCCCGGCCGGCCCGCGCGCACTGCGGCGTCGGCATCGTCCATCGGCTGCAGGCCGCCTTCCAGCGCACCGCGCACCATCTTGAACATGACTGCACGGCCCTTCTGGTCCTTGCCCATCACGCGCATCAGGCTATCCATGCTGAACACCTGTTCGGAGGGGGCCTGGTCCGCAGCCGCCGGGATGGCGTCGTTTGCTGCCGGCGCGCGATCGGCGGGGCGCCGCAGGTTGCGCTCGATAACAGCCATCATTTCCTCGATCACGACCGGCTTGGCGATGAAGTCGGTGATGCCGGCTTCGGTGCAGCGATGGCGTTCAGAAACCAGCACCCCGGCGGTCATGGCGATCACCGGCAGGTCCAGTTTCAGCTCATCGCGAATCATGCGCGTGGCACTGAAACCATCCAGCACCGGCATCTGCATATCCATCAGCACGACGTCGTAGCGGCTGGCGCTGGTCCGCAGGATATCGACAGCCTGCTGGCCGTCGCCCGCCACGTCGAGCGTGGCGCCCGCCAGTTCCAGGATGCCACGTGCCACGGCCTGGTTCAGCAGGTTGTCCTCCACCAGCAGGAAATGCACGCCGCGCAGGCGGTTGCCCAGTGTAGCAGCCGAGGCCGACGCATCTTCACTACCGCTGGTTGCAGCCAGCGCCTGGTGCATGGCGTCGAACAGGCTCGATGCGGTGATCGGCTTGACCAGCACCACGTCCGCCTCCGGCGTGCACGCGATATCGTCGACCTGGGCGCGCGCGAAGGCATTGATGGTGACCACAATCGGCTGGTGATGGCCTTCAGCGGCGCGCCGTATCTCGCGCGCGGAGGCATAGCCGTCCGAGCCAGGCATATGCCAGTCGGTCAGCACCACGTCGTAAGGATGCGGCCCGGCCAATCGTTCGCGGAAGCGCTGCAAAGCCGCGTCACCCGAATCGGCTTCGTCGGCATCCCAGCCCCAGGCGCGCAGCAGCTGGACGATCATATTGCGGCTGGTGCTGTTGTCGTCTGCCACCAGCACATTGAGCGGGCCGATGGTCGGCAAGCGCCGAGCCTCGGTGCGCGCCGGCAGCAAGCCAAACCACAGTTCGAAGGTGAAGGTGCTGCCTTCGCCGGGGACGGTCTGCAACTGCACTTGCCCGCCCATCAGCTCCACCAGGCGGCGCGTGATGGCAAGGCCAAGGCCGGTGCCGCCAAAGCGGCGCGTGATGCTCTCGTCGCCCTGCGAGAAGGCATTGAACAGTTGCGTGGTTTGCTGCTCCGTCATGCCAATGCCGGTATCGCGTACTTCAAAGCATAGCAGCACGCGGTCCGCCACCCGCACCGCGGTTCGCACCGACACCACCACTTCGCCCTGCTCGGTGAACTTGATCGCATTGCTGGCCAGGTTGGTCAGGATCTGCTGCAGCCGCAGCGCATCCCCATGCAGCAGGGTTGGCACGTCGGGCGCCACGACGATGGCCAGCTCCAGCTCCTTGTCGCCGGCGTTCATGGTCATGGTGGTGGCCAAGGTCGCCATCGCCTCGTCCAGGTCGAAGTCGATCGGCGCCAGCTCCATGCGGCGTGCTTCGATCTTGGAGAAGTCCAGCACATCGTTCAGGATGCCCAGCAAAGACTGGCCGGAAGTGCGGATCATCGTCAGGTATTTGCGCTGCTGTGGACTGAGCGAGGTATTCCCCAGCAAATACACCATGCCCAGCACCGCATTCATCGGCGTGCGGATCTCATGGCTCATGTTGGCCACGAAATCGCTCTTGGCGCGGTTGGCGGCCTCGGCGCGGTCGCGTTCCTGCTCCAGCTCCGCTGCCCGCAGGTCGGCCTCCGCCATCAGGGTCTGCGAATGGGTTTCGGCCGCCTGCCGCTCCTGCATCAGGCTATTGAAGGCTTCCGTCAGCTCTCCGATTTCATCCTTGCGGGTGACCGGGATCGGGGTGAACTCGCCGGGCGTGGCGCGCAAATCCTGGATCGCGTTGCGCAGCCTGGCCACGGGTGCCAGCAGGTACAGGGTAATCCAGCCAATCAGTACGGCGGAAATCACGGACGCCGCCAGGCCCCAGGCCAGCAGGTGCAGCTGAACGCCTTCAAAAGGCTCAAAAGCTTCCTGCACCGGCAAGATGGAAGCGAGCAGCCAATCGGTGGATTTCAACCGCCGGTAGCTGCTCACGCCCGGCACGCCGGCCGCGCTGGTACTCAGGACCGTGCCTTCAAAACCTTCCCTCATGGCGTGGGTCGTGGCGGGATTGGAATTCGCTGCCCGCGGCTGGAGTATGCGGCTGGCATCGGGGTGCACCACGTAGATCGACGGCTCGTCGAGCGTCACGGCGAAGTAGTAGCCGGTCTTGCCCACCTTGGCGGTGCGCAGGTGGCCCAGCATATTGTCCTTGTACAGCCGCAGTACACCGGCCAGCACGCCGACCACCTTGCCTTGCTCGTCCATCATGGGCGCCACCATCTGCACGATGGGCTGGCCGCTGACGCGGCTCTTGATCGGGCCTGCAATCAGCGGTTTGCGGGTTTCCAGCACTTTCCTGAAGTATTCGCGGTCTGCCACGGAGACGTTCTCCCGGCCGCTGATGTGCGGTACGTCGGCCACGATTCTGCCGGCCGCGTCGATCACGATGACGTCGTCGAACATCGACAGCATGGCGCGCTCTTCGTACCAGTTGCGCAGGGCTGCAGGATCGTTCATCAGTCTGCGCGGCTGCTTGCGCGCCGACTGGGCGATCACGTCCAGCAGGGCGGTCAGCTTGTCGTCCAGGTCTTCGGCGGTGCGGGCGATCAGGGCGTCCTGTTGCGCAAACAGCACTTTGGTGAAGTCCTCGCGCAGGCGTTGCGCCTGCAAGACGGTCACCACGGCGATCATCACGATGGACGTGATGCTGGTGGCAAGGGCGACCTTCACATTGATCCCGAGAGGCTTCATTGGCGTCCTTTGGGCGAGGGGGCTGCTGGCTAGTGTAATTTATTTTTGTAACCGCGAATCCAAATCGCCGATCGACTCCTCTTAGCAGGTGAGGAATTTCCCTCCAATTGCAAAAAGGAGTGCAAAATGTTCTATGTTAAAAATGTGCCAACCTGGGAGCGCATCTTGCGCGTGATCGCCGGCCTCGCCCTGGTGGCGTGGGGCGTGCTGGCCCTGGGCGGCTTGTGGGGCAAGGTGCTGGCGTTGTCGGCGGCCGGCATCGCGATGTCCGGGCTGTTTGGCTTCTGCCCTGCCTGCGCCATGGTGGGCCGCAAACTGGATAAAGCGAAACGGTAATGGCACTTCTTGAACAGCACCAGCCAGTGCTGCAAGCCGCCCACAGCGGCGATCCGCAGGCCTTGGCCAAGTTACTTGCCGTATGCCAGCCTGATATCCGCCGCTATGCCCAGCGCAATTGCCTGATCAGCGATGTGGATGATGCAGTGCAGGAGGTGCTGCTGCTGATGTCGCGCCGCCTGTCTTCCCTGAAGGTGCTGGCGGCGTTCTCCGGGTGGCTGTTCAAGGTGGTGCAGCGCGAGTGCCGCCGGCTTGGCCGCCGCGCCTTCAACTACGATCCTTATGACGAGGAGCGCGCGGAACTGTGGCTGGCATCCCAGGACGATGCCGGCTTGCGGACGGAACTGGTGCAGGCGCTGGAATCTTTGCCGCGCGACTACCTGCAGATCGTGCTGCTGCGCGATTTCGAGGAATTGAGCATCGCGGAGATTGCGCAGGAACTGGGCCTGACGACGGCGGCTGCCAAGAGCCGCCTGCATCGGGCGCGTGCGCTGGCGCGCGAATACCTGGTCGGTTAAGGTGTGCCGGCCTCGGCCCGGATGGCTATTTCGCGCTCGGTCGGCCATTGCCAGGCGCCTTCCAGGCGCCAGTCGCGCCGTTTGCCTTCGACCAGCACTTGCCAGCGCGAACGTTCCAGCATCGGCAAGGCCACGCTGAAGTTGCCCTGCGCATCGGGACGCGCCATCAGCACCATGTCGCGGTTCGGCTGGGTGGCATGCTGCAGGCGCACGGACAGCGTTTCATCCGCAAGCGGCCTGGCGCTGCCGACATGGCCGCGCAGCAGCCCCTCCGCCGCGTCGTAGCGCAGTGCGACCGACAGGCCGAGGGCTGCCGCAGCGCGGTCGCGGCGCAAGTCCTGGTTGATCGCCTTGCCCCGTTTGTAATAATCGCCGACCACCAGCGCATCCTGGCTGGTGAAAGCGACGTAGCTGGTGGCAATGCCCGCCACCGCCACCACGGCGGGACCAAGCATCAGCAGCCATGGCCAGCGGTGGGTGTACCAGGGGGCGGCGTCGGCGGGGGCGAGGGTGGCATTCATTTGATTCTCCTTAGCGCGGCACGATGAATACCGCCTTTTCCTTGACGGCCAGCGATGGATCATCGAGCGCCGTCAGTTCAATCGCAATCTTGTTGGAACCGCTGCTTCCCTTGCCGTGATCCACCCGCAGGCGGATCGGCACGGCACGGGTCTCGGTCGGGCCGACGTCCACGGTGTCCGGCACGGCGACCTGCAGCGTATCGATGCCGCTGGCGCGGATGCGGTAGGTATGGCCCTGCTCGGTAGTGTTCATGATCTGCAGGCGATACACGTTTTCGATCATGCCGTTCTCCACTTCACGGCCCATCGAGCCGCGGTCGCGGATCACGTCCATCTTCAGCGGCGTACGCAGGGCCAGGGTGGTGAACACGGCGACAATGAACAGCAGCAGGCCGCCGGTGTACAGCAGGACGCGGGGACGCGTGATGCGCTTACGGATCTCTTTCGCGCTCAAGCCCAGCGCCATGGCGCGGTCAGTGCTGTAGCGGATCAGGCCGTGCGGCTGCCCGATCTTGTCCATCACGATGTCGCAGGCGTCGATGCAGGCGGCGCACCCGATGCATTCGTACTGCAGCCCTTTTCGGATATCGATGCCGGTTGGGCACACCTGCACGCACAGCGAGCAGTCGATGCAGGAGCCTTCAGATTTCGGACCGCGCGGTTCGCCGCGCTTTTCATCGTAGGTGATGATCAGCGTATCGCGGTCGAACATCGCGCTCTGGAAGCGGGCGTAGGGGCACATGTACTTGCACACCTGCTCGCGTAGCCAGCCGGCATTGCCGTAGGTGGCCAGGCTGTAGAACAGTACCCAGAAGGTTTCCCATGGGCCGAAGTTGAACGTCTGCGCTTCCTTGGCGAGGTTGTGCAGCGGCGAGAAATAGCTGACGAAGGTGAAGCCGGTCCACAAGGCCAGCAGCAGCCAGGCCAGATGCTTGCCGCCCTTGCGCCAGGCTTTGTTGAACGACATCGGCTCTTTCGCAAGGCGCATCTGTGCGCTGCGCGAGCCTTCGAACTTGCGCTCGATCCACAGGAACATCTCCGTGTAGACTGTTTGCGGGCATGAGAAGCCGCACCACACGCGGCCGGCGACCGCCGTGACCAGGAACAGGCCCCAGGCACAGGCGATCAGCAGGGCGGCCAGGTAGATGAAGTCCTGCGGCCACAAGACCAGCCCGAAGATATAGAACTTGCGCGACACCAGGTCGAACAGGACGGCCTGCCGGTCGTTCCATTGCAGCCATGGGGTGCCGTAGAACACCAGCTGCGTCAGGATCAGGCAGATCCAGCGCAGGCGGGTGTAATGTCCTTTCACTTCGCGCGGGAAGATATCCTCGCGCTTGCTGTACATCTTGATGACTTGTGGTGCAGGGGCATTCATAGGTTTAACGGGAAGCTTGCTTGATCGGCGGGTTGGACAGGCCCCATACGTAGGCTGCCAGCACGTGCACCTTGCCTTCGCCGAGGAAGTCCTCGAACGCCGGCATGGTGTTGGTACGGCCCTTGCGGATGGTTTCCATCACGGTTTCGGCGCTGCCGCCGTACAGCCAGGTCTTGTCGGCCAGGTTCGGCGCGCCCAGTGCGGGATTGCCCTTGCCGTTGGCGCCATGGCAGGCCATGCAGGCGCTGAACTTGGACTTGCCCATGACCGACTTGATCGGGTCGTGCGTGCTGTCGGACAGGCTCAGGACGTACTGCGCCACGTTCTCGACGTCCTTCTCCGAACCCACGGCGGCGCCCATCGGCGGCATCACACCGTGGCGGCCCTTCAGGATGGTTTCCTTGATGGTGGACGGCTCGCCGCCGTACAGCCAGTCCTTGTCGGCCAGGTTGGGGAAGCCCTTGTTGCCGCGCGCGTCCGAACCGTGGCACTGCGCGCAGTAGGTCAGGAACAGGCGTTCGCCGATGGCGTGCGCCTGCGGATCCGCCGCCACTGCCTGCAGGTCCTGCGACTTGTACTTGTCGAACAGCGGGCCGTAGTCCTTCTCGGCCTTGGCCAGTTCGGCCTTGTGCTCGCCGGTCGAGGTCCAGCCCAGGGAACCCTTGTAGCTGCCCAGGCCAGGATACAGCCACAGGTAGCCGATGCTGAAGAAGATGGTCAGGTAGAACAGCCACATCCACCAGCGCGGCATCGGCGTATTCAGCTCCGTCAAGTCCTCGTCCCAGATAT
>DASWTB010000539.1:0-11528 GCA_036402315.1 Pseudoduganella sp.
GTAGCCGAGGAAGGCGAGCGTGTACTTGTACTCGGGATTGTCGCTGGTGCGCAGAAGTTTCATGCCCAGCACCTTGGTGTAGAAGTCGATGGATCGCTGCAGGTCACCAACCCGCAGCATCGTGTGTAGGATTCGCATGGCTACATTGTATTGGTTTTCTCAGCGGCTCGCCGGCACCACGCGCCACACCACATTCCCCACGTCGTCCGCCACCAGCAGCCCGCCCCGCCGGTCCACCGCCACGCCCACCGGCCGCCCCAGGGCCTGGCCCTTGTCGTCGAGGAAGCCGGTCAGCACGTCGTGCATCGGGCCGGCGGGGCGGCCTTCGGGGGTGAAGGGGACGAAGACGACCTTGTAGCCGCTGAACTGCTTGCGGTTCCAGGAGCCGTGCTGGCCGATGAAGGCGCCGCCTTGCCAACTGTCCGGGAACAGCTTGGCGTCATAAAAGGCAAGGCCGAGGGAGGCGGTGTGCCCGCCGATCGCATAATCCGGCATTACCGATTTGGCCACCAGGTCCGGGCGCGGCGGCTTGACGCGCGCGTCGACGCGCTGGCCAAAGTAGCTATAGGGCCAGCCGTAGAATGCGCCGTCCTTGACCGACGTCAGGTAATCCGGCACCAGGTCTTCGCCCAGTTCGTCGCGCTCGTTCACCACAGTCCACAGCACCTTGGTTCTTGGCTCCCAGGCCATGCCGTTGGGATTGCGCAGGCCCGTGGCGAACAGGCGCGACTTGCCGGTGGCGCGTTCGTACTCCCAGATTGCGGCGCGGCCGACTTCCTTGTCCATGCCGTTCTCGGCGACGTTGCTGTTCGAGCCCACAGTGACGTACAGGAAGCGGCCATCCGGGCTGGCCGTGATGTTCTTGGTCCAGTGGTGGTTGAGCGGACCGGCCGGCAGGTCCAGGACCTTGATGCCGGCGGCATTGATAGAAGTCGCGCCCTCGGTGTAGGGGAAGCGCACTACCGAATCGGTGTTGGCGACGTACAGGTCCTTATCGACCAGCACCATGCCGAACGGCGAGTTGAGGTCCTTGATGAAGGTGCCGCGGGTTTTCGCCATGCCGCGCTCGTCGACATCGCGCAGCAGCGTAATCCGGTTGGCCGATGGCGTGACCGAGCCGGCCTTCTTCATCTGGTGCTTCATGATCGCGCCCTTGATGCCCTTGCTGTCTTCAGGCTTGGGCGGCGCGGCAGTCTCGGCGACCAGCACGTCGCCATTCGGCAGCACGTACAGCCAGCGCGGGTGGTCGAGGTCGCGCGCATAGGCGCCGACGCTGAAGCCGGCGGCCGGCACCGGCTTGTCGTCATCCTTCCAGCGCTCGACAGGCGCCACGTTGATGGTCGGGATCAGTTTCTTGTCCGGCTCCGGCAGGCTTGGGTTGGGGCCCCAGCCAGGCGGATAGCTTTGCGCGGGCACGGCGCCAGCGGCCAGGCAGGCCGCAAGGGAAAGAATGGCGGTTCGCATGGCCGGCCTCAATCGCGCTTGGTGCCGGGCAGGGGATGCGCCTGCGACTCGCTGCCGGCTTGCGGCTTTTGCAGGCCCGGCGTGCCGTGCAAGTCGGTGTCGACCAGGCCTTGCTCGATATCCTCGGCGGCCTGGCGGATCACGCTGCGCGTCTTTTGCTGGGACTCGCCCTGCGGCGACTCGTCGCGCTCGTGCGGCAGGCGCTTGCCGCCGCTGCGGTCCACGGGCGCCTGCGTATTGACCTTGCGGTCCTTGCTGTTCGGTTCCATGGTGTCGTCCTCCTTAGCCCATGGTAGCCAAGGCTTGCGGCGGTGGTCGCCAGCTTGATTCAACGCAACTGCTGCGTGGCAAGGTGAGAAAGGGAGAGCATCCAGCCCATGCTTTTGCGCTATGTTGGAAGGCCGTTTCCCCAAACAATGGGAGGATTCCATGCGATTGGTAAAGGCATTCATCGTGCTATGCGCGACAGGCGCATTGCACGTCCAGGCAGCCTCACTGCCCAAGCTCCACATCAAACAGGATGAAACCTCGGTGTCGGGACTATCGTCCGGCGCCTATATGGCTGTGCAATTCCACGTCGCCAACTCGTCCTTCGTGAAAGGCGCTGGCGTGGTCGCAGGCGGTCCATATTTCTGCGCGCAGGACAGCCAGGATACGGCAACCACCATTTGCAGCTGCACCGGCTTGATGACCTGCCGGCCGGAACAAGCCGCACCGTCCGTGCCCAGCCTGGTGCAGCTGACCAACCAGCGTGCGGGCCAGCATGCCATCGATCCCACCAGCAACCTGGCCACGTCGCGCGTCTGGCTGTTTGCCGGCAACGCGGACAATGTGGTGCCGCCGCCCGTAATGCAGGCGCTGGAGAGCTACTACAGGAATTACGTCCCCAGCACCAACCTGTTCTTCGAAGCCAGTATCCCCGCCCAGCATGCCATGCCGACCGAATCTTTCGGCAATCCCTGTTCCTTCCGCGGCGATCCCTTCATCAACGATTGCGACTTCGACGGGGCCGGCAAATTGCTTCAGTGGATTTATGGCAGCCTGAATCCAAAAAACACGGGCAGCTTGTCGGGACAGTTGCAATCGTTCGACCAGGGCGAGTTTATTGCCAACCCGACGGCCAATGGCATGTCGTCCAACGGCTGGGTGTACGTGCCGGCTTTCTGCGAGCAGAACCATGGCTGCCGGCTGCACGTCGTCTTCCACGGCTGCAAGCAGTATCCGGACGCGCCACTGGCATCCGGGCCGGGCGGCAAGTTCGGCGACACCTTTGCGCGCCATAGCGGCTACAACGCCTGGGCTGATGCCAACAATATCGTGGTCCTCTACCCCCAGGCCAATGCGATGAACACTGGCACGCGCCTGCCGCGCGCCAACCCGAATGGCTGCTGGGACTGGTGGGGGTATGGCGATGCGAATTATTCGGTCAAGAGCGGGCGCCAGATGGCCGCGGTGGCCCTGATGGTCGACCGGCTTGCCGGGAAAGACACGACGGGGCCGGCTGCATACTGCGGCAAGGACACCGTCGCCAAACACGTATCGGCTGGACGGGCCAGTTCCCTGTTCTTCTGGTGGTACTTTGCCACCGGTTCCGGCGATTACCTGGGCATGGATGCCGGCGCTGAAGCGACGCTGCAGGAAGTATCGAGCGGTGTATTCAAGAAGGTCAACACCTGTCCGCCGCCGGTTTAGGTAGCAAGGTGCAATTTCTACTGGAAATCCGAGTAATTTTTGTCATGGCGCTGGGGATTATCTCCGCCCATTAAGCCGTACAAAGGCCGCGACTTCGCTCGCGGCCTCATCGGGCGCTGTTTGCAGCAGGAAGTGCGCTGCTTGGAATTCGGCCACCCTGGTTGCCGGCTTGATTCGGGCGATCAGGCTCGCTGCAGCCCGGGGCACCAGGCGGTCGCGCGTCGCACGCAAATACAGTATCGGCACATCGCAGGCCGCCAGTTGGGCGCAAACAGGGCGGCGATAAACGGCGCAAACAGTTCGCCCGTACCGTCCATCCCTGGCAACAGTACGAGGGCCGATTTAGTCATGAAGCCGGCGAAGCATCGATGCAAGCCAGAGGAAGAAGGCCGGCGTCAGTGGAAGAATGCCAAACCCTAAAACGCCGGCCAGCAATCCACCGCTCGCCGATTTCGCGAGGACATGCAGGACGGCCATGGTGAATGCGCTGGCAATAATGAACACCACGGTCCAGGCCAGCCATCTTGCCGGCCCCGCAATAGCCCAGCCAATGAAAAACGTCACGAAGAGCGTGGCGATGGCCAGGCGAGTCTCGATTAACAGCGCGAATATGAAAACTGCTGCCAGTAGGACCAGCAGGGTTTTGATGGCCTTTTTCAGCACTGGCATGGGTTCAGTAGTCGAATTTGGTGCTGCGCGCGTTCCTGTGTTGGCGCCGGATGCGTTCGGCTTCTTGCCGCGCCTCAGATTCCGCGCGCTGGCGCTGACGTTCTTCTTCGGCCGCTTGCGCCTTGGCGGCGCGCTCGGCGTAGACTGCGTCCAGGCGGCGCTGCGATTCGAAGCGTTCGCTGATGTTCTGGAAGTGCATGGCTTGCTGGGCCAGCGCAACCACCCAGGCAATCGCCAGCGCCCACAGCACGAAGGTGTAGAGCGCCTGCCAAGTCCCAAACGAGGATTCCAGCAAGGGACGCGCATGCCCCAGCGCACTCTGGCCGACAAACGCCAGCATGCCTGCCATGACACCCAACATCACGGTCCCAAGCAACTGACGCTTGGCCTGGAGGCGCAATTGGTCAAGCTCGAATTGTGCTTCTGATACGGAATCCATGGCGCGGCAAGAGGGAGGGGCTTAATGGTTGAATTTTACATCAACCTTTCCACATGGAAAGCTATCGCTGGCCAGCCTGCGTTAATGCGCACCGCGCCAGTGCGCGGCGCAAGTCACTCCGCAGCAGTCGGCTGCCACAGTTCGACCTTGTTCCCATCCGGGTCGATGAACCAGCCAAAGCGGCCGTAGTCGAACGACTGCACGTCGCCCACCAGCGTGCCGCCGCCATCGGCGACCTGTTTCAGCGCGCCGTCCAGGTCATCGACGATGAAGTTGATCATGAATTCGCGCTTGGAGGGGGCGAAGTAGGAAGTCGTACTCTTGAATGGACTGAATACAGTGGCGCCATTCGACGGCATGGTGGACGGGGCAAACGAGGCGTATTCCTTGGCCTCGCCCGGCAATCCCAGACAAGCCTGGTACCAGGCCATCAGCGCCACCGGGTCCTTGGACTTGAAGAAAATCCCGCCAATGCCCAATGTTTTTGCCATTCCAGTCTCCCTTGTTATATACTGTGCAAACATACAGTATTTATTAGCGTATCGGCCAGCGTCGCAATGCATGGCATGAGCAAGCATTATGGGTTACTCTGCTGCGTGTTGCCACCCCCATATTTTGACCGAGATTGATATGTCCGTTACGCATCCGATGTACAACACGATTGCCCTGGTAGTGCGCCCCAATACCACCGGCATCGAAGAGCCGGTGCGCGATGTGCTGGACTTCCTGAAGCAGGGCGGTTACAGCGTGGTGCTGGAGGCGGACACCGCCGAACACCTCGCGATCTCGGACATCCCTTCGATGAGCGTGCAGGGCATCGGCGAGCGCGCCGACGCCGTGGTGGTGATGGGCGGCGACGGCACCATGCTCGGCATCGCGCGCCAGCTGGCCTCCTACGACACGCCGCTGATCGGCATCAACCAGGGCCGTCTCGGCTTCATGACCGACATCCGCCAGGAAGACATGCTGCCCGTGCTGGGCCGCATCCTCGGCGGCACCCACAAGGCCGAGCGCCGCACCCTGCTCGAGGGGCGCGTGATGCGCGAAGGGAAGGCGATCTTCTTCGGCACCGCCGTCAACGACGTGGTGGTGTCGCGCGGCGCCGGCGCCGGCATGGTGGAACTGAGCGTCGACGTCGACAACCAGTTCATGTACAACCAGCGCTCCGACGGCTTGATCATCTCGACCCCGACCGGTTCTACTGCCTATGCGCTGTCGGCCGGCGGCCCGCTGCTGCATCCGACGCTGGGCGGTATTGTCATGGTGCCGATTGCACCGCATGCGCTGTCCAACCGCCCGATCGTGCTGCCTGATTCCAGCGAGATCGTGATCGAGATCAAGCGCGGCAAAGACATTACCGTGAACTTTGACATGCAGACCTTCGCCAGCCTGGCAAACGGCGACAAGATCCATATCCGCCTGTCGCCGCATACCATCACCTTCCTGCACCCGGAAGGCTGGAGCTACTACAACACCCTGCGCGAAAAGCTGCACTGGAACGAATACCCTTCTACTGACGGCAAAATCTGATGCTTCGAACCTTGTCCATCCGCGATTTCGTTATTGTCGATTCGATTGAGCTTGAATTTTCCCCTGGCTTCACAGTCTTCACCGGCGAAACCGGTGCCGGTAAATCCATCCTGATTGATGCACTGACGCTGGCGCTGGGCGGCCGGGGCGATGGCAGCATGGTGCGCGAAGGCGCGGCCAAGGCCGACATCACCGCCGACTTTGCGCTGACCGAGCAGGCGCAGGCCTGGCTTGAGGCGAACGAGTTCGCGGTGGAGGAGGGCGGCGCGTTGCTGCGGCGCGTGATCGACAATGCCGGCCGCTCCAAGGCCTTCATCAACGGCGTGGCCGCTACGGCGGCGCAACTGCGCGAGCTGGGCGACATGCTGGTCGACATCCACGGCCAGCATGCGCACCAGTCGCTGCTGAAAACCGATTCGCAGCGCGAGCTGCTCGATAACCAGTGCGGCGCCAACGTGCGCGAAGTGACTGCGGCATATCGCGCCTGGCGCGCGCTGTCCAGGCAACTGGAAGAATACGAAGCCAACGCAGCGAACCTGCAGTTCGAGCGCGAACGCCTGGAATGGCAGGTGACTGAGCTGGACAAGCTGGCGCCGAAAAAAGGCGAGTGGGCGGAAATCGGCAACGAGCATTCGCGCCTGTCGCACGCGGCCAGTTTGCTGGAGGGGGCGCAGGAAGCGCTGGGCGTGCTGTCGGAGGCAGAGGATCATCCGGTGCTGTCGCAGGTCACCACGATTGCCACGCGGCTCGGCAAACTGGTCTCGGTGGACGCGGAGTTGCAGCCGGTCGTCGACCTGCTTGAATCGGCACGCATCCAGCTGCAGGAATCGGTGTACGCACTGAATAACTACATGGACCGCGTCGAGCTCGACCCCGAACGCCTGCGCCAGGTCGATGCGCGCATGGAGGCCCTGCATTCAGCCTCGCGCAAATTCCGTGTGCAGGCCGATGAACTGCCGGACGAACATGAACGCTTGTCGGAAAAGCTGGCGCAACTGGCCGATGCGGCCGACCTGGAAGGCTTGCGCAAACAGGAGGAAAAGCTGAAGGCCGCCTATCTCGCGCTGGCTGCGGAGTTGTCGGCAACGCGTGCAACCGCGGCGCAAGCGCTGAGTGCAGCGGTTACGCAAGGCATGCAGGAGCTGAGCATGTCGGGCGGCCGTTTCGAGATTGCGCTGCGTCCGTGCGAGCCGACTGCGTATGGCGTTGAGCAAGTGGAGTTCCTGGTCGCAGGCCATGCCGGCGTTGCCCCACGCCCGCTGGCCAAGGTGGCCTCGGGCGGCGAATTGGCACGTATCTCATTGGCCATCTCGGTGATTACCTCGCATGCGACGACGGTGCCGACACTGATCTTCGACGAAGTCGATAGCGGCATCGGCGGCGGCGTAGCGGAAGTCGTGGGCCGCCTGCTCAAGCGCCTTGGCCAGGAGCGCCAAGTGCTGTGCGTGACCCACTTGCCGCAAGTGGCAAGCCAGGGCAACCAGCACTTCCAGGTCGCCAAGGGCACGTCGGACAACGGCCGCACAGCCTCCCGCATCGAGGTGCTGGACCAGAAAGCGCGCATCGAAGAAGTAGCGCGGATGCTGGGCGGACTCGAAATCACTGCCACTACGCGTAAGCACGCCCGCGAGTTACTGGCCTCTTAGATTAGTGCCGGATGGCTTTAAACGCTTGCGATCAACCAGAGGGCTCCGGTGTTTCTTCGCATACCGCCAATCCGAAGCGCAATGCCCGATCGGCTTATGGCCAGAGGCCGACCGCATAGTGGACGAACCATGTTGAGAAATTGATGCTCGCTAAAATCCATCTAGATCGCGACAGTGTTCATGCGGGCGATGACCTTGACTTCCATGCGGCGACAGTCGAAGCCGATCTGAAGTCCGACGTTGGCACCTTGTTGAAGATTCTAAAATCGACCTATTTGCCAGAGGTCTCAGGAGGCCTCGCAACGTGGATCGTTTCGTGCTCTGGTATTGGGCCAACTCCACTTGGTGTCATAGCCCAGCAATGGCAGGAGCCTCGGCTTAGAGTGCCTGCCGAAACCTCGTTAGGCGATTTGCTAGGCTGTGGAAGGCTGAGCATTACGTTCGAGTATTGGTGTCAACAAGATCCAGCGATTGTGTTCGAAAGAATTTCCGCTGGAATGGCACCGCCACCCAAATGGTAGCTTCGGGTTCCAGATATAGGCTCAGCCATTGCGGGTTTATAATGACGCGCCCACGAATAACAAAAAGTACCCAAGATGCCGTTCGCCAAAGAACCCGCCCTCCAGCCAGGCTCAGTCTCCAGAACCGCCGTGGTACTGGTCAACCTCGGCACTCCTGACGAACCGACACCCGGCGCCGTGCGCCGCTACCTCAAAGAATTCCTGTCCGACCCGCGCGTGGTCGAAATCCCGAAGGCCATCTGGTGGTTCATCCTGAACGGCATCATCCTGCCGTTCCGCTCCAAGCCGTCGGCCGAGAAGTACGCCTCGATCTGGACCAGCGACGGCTCGCCGCTGAAGTATCACACCCAGGCGCAAGCCAAACTGCTGCGCGGCCTGCTCGGCGAGCGTGGCCACAACGATGTGACGGTGGCGATGGCCATGCGCTACGGCTCGCCATCGCTGCCCGAAGTCCTCGGCAAGCTCAAAGCCGACGGCCACGACCGCATCCTGGTCCTGCCGGCCTATCCGCAGTACTCCGGCACCACCACCGCCTCGGTCAGCGACGCGGTGTTCGATCACTATAGGAAGGTGCGCAACATCCCCGAGCTGCGCTTCGTGCGCGACTACCACGATCATGACGGTTATATCGACGCGCTGAAAAAGACCGTGCTCGCCCACTGGGAAACCAACGGCCGCGGCCAAAAGCTGGTGATGAGCTTCCATGGCGTGCCCAAGCGTACCATCGACCTGGGCGACACCTACCAGCGCGAATGCATGGAAACCGCCCGCCTGCTGGCGGCCAAGCTGCGCCTGAACGAGAACGACTACCTGGTCACCTTCCAGTCCCGCTTCGGCAAGGCAGAGTGGCTGCAGCCCTACACCGCGCCGACCGTGGCGCAATTGGCAAAAGGCGGGGTGCGCAAGCTGGATGTGATTTGTCCGGGTTTCACCAGCGATTGCCTGGAAACCCTGGAAGAAATTGCAATGGAAGTGCGCCACGACTTCCTGTCCAACGGCGGCAAGGAATTCAACTACATCCCCTGCCTGAACAGCCATCCCGCCTGGATCGCTGCCCTGACCGAGGTTGCCGAGCAACACATGATCGGCTGGCCGACCATGTCGTCCATGCGCAAGCTGCGCAGGTAGCCAGTTGTTAGCACTTGCGGGTGGTGAGTGCTAACCTGCTAAAATAACTGGTTAGGGGAACAGTTCGCTGAAGACGATCACCGCTGTTGCAAGGAAGCTCCATGCGATGACCGAAGCTGTAATAAATGGCAACTTCATGATGCGCTCCGTGGGACGCGGCGTCCAGGCGCCGCATAGATTCATCTTAGTCAAAACCCGCGGTTTACGTATCTGCGAGCTTTGTAAAATTTGTAACTCTACAGTTACAGCGACCTTCCCGCCGGCGTGCGCCGGGCCTTTGCACCAGGGGGCAGAATACCCCTTGAAAAGATAGGGGCAAGCCCCATTTCTTGCCCGTGCATTAAGCAACAGATGTCAGATAAACACGATTTTGTAGGAGTCTTTTAGATGCAAGACCAGGAAAACCAGCCAAGCCAGAACCCGGAAGTGGAGCAGGCAGAAGAGCAAACGACTCCAGTCGAAGCCCCTGCGATGTCCGACCTGGAAGCGCAGCTCTCCGCGACCGAGGCGAAACTGGCCGAAATGCATGACGCATTCATGCGCGCCAAGGCAGAAGGCGAGAACATCCGCCGCCGCGCCCAGGAAGACGTTGCCAAAGCCCACAAATTTGCCGTTGAAAGCTTCGCCGAAGCCATGGTGCCGGTGAAAGACAGCCTGGAAATGGCCCTGAAAGTCGAAAATCCCACCCTGGAATCGCTGAAGGAAGGCGTCGAAATGACCCTGAAACAGCTGAATTCCGCCTTCGAGCGCAACCGCCTGGTGGAAGTGATGCCGGCGGCCGGCGACAAGCTGGACCCGAACAAGCACCAGGCCGTGGCCATGGTGCCTGCCGAGCAGGAAGCGAACACCGTTGTAGCAGTGCTGCAAAAGGGTTACATGATTGCGGACCGCCTGCTGCGTCCCGCCATCGTGACGGCTGCCCAGCCAAAGTAAGCACTTGAAAAGAAACACGAATTCCACATATAAGAAGCATTCAAAACTTAGTACACAAGGAAGAACAAATCATGGGCAAAATCATCGGTATTGACCTGGGCACCACCAACTCCTGCGTCGCCATCATGGAAAATGGCACGCCGAAGGTCATCGAGAATGCAGAAGGCGCGCGTACCACCCCTTCGATCATCGCCTATCAAGACGACGGCGAAATCCTGGTTGGCGCACCAGCCAAGCGCCAGGCCGTCACCAACCCTAAGAACACCCTGTTCGCGGTCAAGCGCCTGATCGGCCGTAAGTTCACGGAGAAGGAAGTCCAGAAGGACATCTCCCTGATGCCTTACGAAATCACCAAGGCCGACAACGGCGACGCCTGGATCGGCGTGCGCGACAAGAAACTGGCTCCGCCTCAGATTTCCGCAGAAGTGCTGCGCAAGATGAAGAAGACCGCCGAAGACTACCTGGGTGAAGACGTCACCGAGGCAGTGATCACCGTGCCTGCTTACTTCAACGACTCGCAGCGCCAGGCGACCAAGGACGCCGGCCGTATCGCTGGCCTGGACGTCAAGCGCATCATCAACGAACCGACCGCGGCGGCACTGGCCTTCGGCCTGGACAAGACCGACAAGGGCGACCGCAAGATCGCCGTGTATGACCTGGGTGGCGGTACCTTCGACATCTCGATCATCGAAATCGCGGACGTGGACGGCGAGAAGCAGTTCGAAGTGCTGTCGACCAACGGCGACACCTTCCTGGGCGGCGAAGACTTCGACCAGCGCGTGATCGACTACATCATCGACGAATTCAAGAAGATCAACGGCCTGGACCTGAAGAAGGATCCAATCGCCCTGCAGCGTATCAAGGCTTCCGCGGAGCGCGCCAAGATCGAACTGTCGTCCTCGCAGCAGACCGAAATCAACGAGCCTTACATCGCCATGGCGAACGGCGCTCCAGTCCACCTGAACCTGAAGATGACCCGCGCCAAGCTGGAGTCCCTGGTTGAGGAACTGATCACCGCCACCATCGAGCCTTGCCGCATCGCGATCAAGGACGCCGGCGTGAAAGTGTCCGACATCGACGACATCATCCTGGTTGGCGGCATGACCCGTATGCCTAAGGTGCAGGAAAAGGTCAAGGAGTTCTTCGGCAAGGATCCACGCAAGGACGTGAACCCGGACGAAGCCGTTGCAGTTGGCGCGGCGATCCAGGGCTCGGTACTGTCGGGCGAGCGCAAAGACCTGCTGCTGCTGGACGTGACCCCGCTGTCGCTGGGTATCGAAACCCTTGGCGGCGTGATGACCAAGATGATCCACAAGAACACTACGATCCCGACCAAGTTCTCGCAAGTGTTCTCGACTGCCGACGACAACCAGCCTGCGGTGACCATCAAGGTCTTCCAGGGCGAGCGTGAAATCGCGGCCGGCAACAAGGGCCTGGGCGAGTTCAACCTTGAAGGCATCCCGCCAGCATCGCGCGGCACGCCGCAGATCGAAGTGACCTTCGACA
>DASWTB010000540.1:0-4743 GCA_036402315.1 Pseudoduganella sp.
TAATTGACGGGCGGCAGGCCGAGGCGGCGGATTTCCTCATCCAGCGGCTTGCTGTGGTCGATCACGTGGTGGGCGCCCAGCGACTTCACCCATTCAGCGGTTTCTGGACGCGATGCGGTGCCAATCACGGTCAGCCCCGTCAGCTGGCGTGCCAGTTGCACGAGGATGGAGCCGACGCCGCCCGCGGCGCCCGTCACCAGCAGGGATTTGCCGGCTTCGCGCGTGGTATCGCGGCTTACAGCCAGGCGGTCGAACAACAGTTCCCAGGCTGTGATGGCAGTCAGGGGCAGGGCGGCCGCCTCGGCGAAGCTGAGCCTGGAAGGTTTGTGGCCGACGATGCGTTCGTCAACCAGGTGCAGTTCGGCATTGGTGCCAGGGCGGCCAAGGGCGCCGGCGTACCAGACTTCGTCACCCGGCTTGAACAGGCTGGCGTCCGGCCCAACGGCACGCACAATGCCGGTGGCATCCCAGCCCAGCACTTTGTTTTCACCCTCTGCAGGGGCGACGTTGCGGCGGATCTTGGTGTCGACCGGGTTGACGGAGACTGCCTTGATTTCGACCAGCAGGTCGCGCCCGGTGGCAAGCGGTGCCGGCAGTTCGATGTCGATCAGCGCATCGGCGTGGTCAATTGGCAGGGAAGTACGGTAGGCGACGGCTTTCATGGTGATGTCTTTCGTAAAAAGTGGCGATGTCGGCATCTTCAATCATCACGGCTTCACGAAAAAGACTAAAATCATGGAAACACTTTCAAGGGAATGCCGAAAATGCTGCGCCTGGACGACCTGGAGGTCTTCGTCAACACGGCTGACCGTGGCAGCCTGTCGGCGGCAGCGCGGTCGCTGGACATATCGCCGGCCCTAGCCAGCGCCGCCTTGAAGCGGCTGGAGGATGGGCTGCAATTTCGCCTGTTCGCCCGTACCACGCGTTCGCTACGGCTGACGGCAGAGGGTGAGCATTACCTGCGCCATGCGCGCGAAGCCGTTCGCCAACTGCGCGAAGGGCACGAGGCAATCAGGCAAGGCCAGCAGGAATTGGCAGGCTTGTTGAAAATTTCGATGCCATCCGACGTAGGCCGCAATGTGCTGCTGCCATGGCTGGATGCGTTCCAGTCCGAGTATCCGGCCATCGGGCTGCAGCTATTTGTCAGCGACCGGGTTGCGGACATGTACCGCCAGCCAGTAGACCTGGCCCTGCGTTATGGCAAACTCGATGATTCCAGCCTGGTGGCCATGCCGATTGCACCGGGCAACCGGCGCGCCCTGGTGGCCTCGCCGGAATACCTGCGCCGGCACGGCACCCCGGCCAACCTTGACGAGTTGGCGCGCCACAATTGCTTGCGCTTTGCCCTGGATGATGTGCTGTATGACCGCTGGGCCTTCCCCGCCCAGGGCAAAGTAGTGCAGGTCAGGGGCAATCGCAGTAGCGATGATGCCGACCTGGTGCGCCGCTGGGCGGTAGCGGGATTGGGGATTGCCTACAAATCACGGCTGGACGTGACCGCCGACCTCAAGGCCGGTCGCTTGCGGTTGCTGCTACCAGATGTAATGGGTGAAGAGGTGCCATTACAGCTGGTTTGCATGCATCGCTCGCAGGTCACGCCCGTCGTGATTCGTCTGCGCGACTACTTGCGCGCTCAGTATGAACAGCTATGCGGGGCAGGTGCTTAGTGGGCCTTGGAGAAGATCAGCAGCCAGCGGCTGAACAGCAGTACTTCCAGGTGGCCAGGCTGCACGCCGGTGTCGCACTCGATGATCGGATTCACAGCATAGAAGCGTTTGCGGAAGTCGCGGCACACCAGCACTTCGCGTTTGCCGAAGCGAACCAGGAAAGACATAGGGGCATATTCCAGGCCAAAGCGGGAGCCGAAGGTGCTGTGCATAGTGGTCATGACGAATTCCTTTTGCTGTGATGTGTTTAACGAGCGATTAGAATAACACAAATACTGTATGAATCAACAGTACTGGATGAAAAATCAGGTTTTTTATTAAGCGTTGTATGAGAGATACGATCCGCCTTCCTTTGCACCTCCTGGCCGGCCTGCTCCTGCTGATCATTGCCGCGGCCGCTTTCCATGCCATTGCCGGGGCCGCGGTGGGGCCGGGCGCCCACCTGGCCGCGCTCGATATCAGCGTGTCGCAATGGCTGCATGCCCGCGCCAGCGAGCCGTGGACCACGCTGATGCTGACGGTCAGCCATCTGCACAGCGTTGCCGGCATTGCCTTCCTGACGCTGCTGTTCGCCTGGGAGCTTTGGCGGCGCCAGGCGCACTATTGGCTGCTGGCCTTGCTGCTATCGGTGCCGCCGGGCATGGTGCTGAACGTGCTACTCAAACACAACTACCAGCGCGTGCGCCCCATCTTCGATGCGCCACTGCTGACTTTGCCAACTTACAGCTTCCCCAGTGGCCACGCTTTGGCCGCAACCGTTTTCTATGGCTTGCTCGCCTGCTATTTGTGGACCCGCGCCCGCGGCACAGCCCAACACGCTGCGATTGTCGCTGGCGCCGTGCTGATGGTGGCATTGGTCGCGTTCAGCCGCGTCTATCTGGGCGTGCATTACCTGACCGACGTGCTGGCGGCCGTGGCGGAAGGGCTGGGCTGGCTGGCGATCTGCATTACGGCGGTATCAAGCCTGCGCCGGCACCGGGAGCGACCGTGAGCCGCATGGCGGTCATCATCAACGCTGGCGCAGGCCTGGGTTACGGCCTGCCGTGGCGCGATGCGCTGGCCACGCGTTTTGCCAGCCATGGACTGGATGCCGAGATTACGCTCGCCGCAGACGTCAATCATTTGATGGAGGCCGCACGCTCGGCCCTGGCGGCCGGCGCCTCCGTTATCGTGGCAGGTGGCGGCGACGGCACCGTGAATGCCGTGGCCTCGGTGGTGCTTGATAGCGGCGCCGTGTTCGGCGTGCTGCCGATGGGAACCCTCAACCACTTTGCGCGCGACCTGCGCATTCCGCCCCAGCTGGATGCCGCGATCGCCACGCTTGCCGCTGGGCATGTGGCGCAAGTCGACGTGGGGGAGGTCAATGGCCGCATCTTCCTGAATAACTCCAGCCTTGGGCTCTACCCGGATATTGTGCGCGACCGCCAGCGGCAGCAGCGCCGCCTCGGTCGTGGCAAGTGGACGGCCTTTGGCTGGGCGGCACTCGCTGCGCTGCGGCGTTATCCTTTCCTCAGTGTGCGCCTGACGCTTGGCGAACAAGGCCTTGCGCGGCGCACGCCCTTCGTTTTCATCGGTAATAATGAATACCATATGACAGGATTCAATATCGGTGAGCGGGCGCGCATCGATGGCGGCATGCTGAGTGTTTATGTGGCGCAGCGGCCAACCCGCTTCGGCTTGCTGAAGCTGGCCCTGCGGGCGCTGCTTGGCCGCTTGCGCCAGGCGCGCGAGTTCCATGTATTCCAGGCCGGCCAGATGGTGGTCGAGACCCGCCGTCGCCGCCTGCGCGTGGCAACTGATGGCGAAGTGACCGTCATGGCGCCGCCATTGCGTTACCGGATCCGCCCGGCCGCATTGCCGGTGATCGTGCCTCGGCCACAGGGGGATTGATGCGAACTTTGGTCCATATCTCCGATTTGCACTTCGGTCGCGTGGACAACGCGCTATTGGCGCCCTTGCGCGAAGTGATCGGCGATTTGCGGCCGGACGCAGTGGTCGTGTCCGGCGACCTGACCCAGCGTGCCCGCAGCGCGCAGTTTCGCCAGGCGCGGCATTACCTGGACACCTTGCCCAAGCCGCAGATCGTGGTGCCGGGCAACCACGACATTCCTTTGTATAACGTGGCTGCGCGTTTCTTCCAGCCGCTGGTCAAATACCGCCGCTACATCACGCGCGACCTGGCGCCGGAACTCGTGGACAATGAAATTGCCGTACTGGGGCTCAACACGGCGCGCTCGCTGACCTTCAAGGACGGCCGCGTCAATCGCCGCCAGGTCGAATACCTGCGGCAACGATTCTCGCGCCTGCCGCGCTCTGTCACGCGGGTTGTCGTGACCCATCACCCATTCGATTTGCCGCCGCATAAGGATAACGATGACATCGTGGACCGCGCGCCGATGGCAATGGAAGCATTCGCGCGCTGCGGCGTGGACCTGCTGCTGGCTGGGCACCTGCATACCAGCCACAGCCACAACACTTCGGACCGTTACGAGATAGATGGCTACGCCGCGTTGGTGGTGCAGGCCGGCACCGCCACCTCCACCCGCAGCCGCGGAGAAACAAACTCATTCAATGTGCTGCGCGTGCAGCACGATGAGATCCAGGTTGAGCGCTATGGTTGGGTCGAAGGCACGGGATTCACGCTCACCGCTACCGACGTCTTCCGCCGCCAGGGCGACATTTGGCATCCCGCCGCCTAAAACGCGCCAATCGCCTTGGCAAGTAAGGCCAGCAGGCCGCTAACCAGTGTCGCCAACAATATAACGAGCATCAAGTAGAGCTTGTAGAAGCGGCTATGCCAATCCTCCTGGTTTGCGTCGATTTTGTCGTTGAGTTTTTCCAGCCCGGTCTCGAGCTTCGCGTCCAGCTTGTCGCCCTTGTGGTCAAGCTTGTCCGGCCGCAGAATTACTTCATCCACCATTACCTCCAGCCTTGTGACGCGAGTGGGGATAGCAGCGATGGTCATCGCCAGGAGGGTTACTTGTCAAGCGAGTTGGGCGGTTTAAGGTCGTTCCTCACTCTTGCTCCTTCCCCCCGCCCTTCAGGGCGGGGGGAAGGAGTCGACAGCGATGCTGTC
>DASWTB010000541.1:0-1748 GCA_036402315.1 Pseudoduganella sp.
ATCGCGGTGTACCCGAGCGACGGCGACTCGATCGAGGAGCTGCTGCGCCACGCCGACATCGCCATGTACCAGGTCAAGGCGCAGGGCAAGAACGGCCACAGCTTCTACCACGCCTCGATGCAGGACATGTCGCACCAGAAGATCGCGCTGGAACAGTCGCTGCGCAAGGCGCTGGAGAACAACGAACTGGAAATGTACTACCAGCCGCAGGTCGACATGGCCAGCGGCCGCATCATCGGCGCCGAAGGTCTGATGCGCTGGAACCATCCGACGCGCGGCCTGCTGTCGGCCGGCGAATTCCTGCCCTTCGCCGAGGAAAATGGCTTGATGCTGCCGATCTCGGACTGGATGATCGGCGCGCTGTGCCGCGACCTGCTGCTGTGGAACGTGGCCGGCGCCGACAATATCCGCCTGTCGCTGAACCTGTCGCCGCAATACCTGGACCGCGGCGACTTCTTCGAGAAGATGCGCAACGCGCTGGCGCGCTACCAGATTTCGCCGTCGCAGATCGAGGTGGAGATCACCGAGAACATCTGCATCCGCAACCCGCAGTACGCCATCGAGCAGTTGAACAAGCTGTGCCAGCTGGGCGTATCGGTGGCGATCGACGATTTCGGCACCGGCTATTCCTCGCTGTCCTACCTGCACCGCTTCCCGATCCACACCATCAAGATCGACCAGAGCTTCGTCAAGGAGATCCACGACGAGCATGGCCATTATCCGGTGATCCTGGCCATCATCTCGATCGCGCGCGGCCTGGGCCTGCACCTGGTGGCCGAAGGGGTGGAAACCGAAGTGCAGGCGCGCTACCTGGCCGCCAACGGCTGCGCCACGATGCAGGGTTACCTATACTACCGGCCGCTCGCCCTGA
Organism: Pseudoduganella sp.; assembly: GCA_036402315.1. Classification (GTDB taxonomy): domain Bacteria; phylum Pseudomonadota; class Gammaproteobacteria; order Burkholderiales; family Burkholderiaceae_D; genus Rugamonas. The sequence continues at coordinate 872 of DASWTB010000541.1, forward strand.
CCACGTTCATGGAAATGCTGGCGGCGCAGCACCAGGCCGAGGCGCCCGCCGTGCCGGCCGGGCCGCGCCTGGCGATCCAGGCTTAAGGATTTCATGCAGCGCACGACCCCGACCGACCCCGACGACGCCGGCGCCCGCGACGGCAATTTTGCCGCCGAATTCCTGCGCGTGCGCCAGCTGGCCGAGCGCGGCGTGGCCAATGCCCAGCACAGCCTGGGCTTCATGTATTTCAACGGCCAGGGCGTGGCGCAAAGCTATGAGCTGGCCGCGGCGTGGTACCGCCAGGCCGCCAACGCGGGCCTGGAGCACGCGCAGTACAACCTCGGGGTGATGTACCAGAAAGGCCAGGGCGTCGACGTCGATTTCGCTGAAGCGGCGCACTGGTATCAGCTGGCGGCCGAGCAGGGCTATGCCGCCGCCCAGTACAACCTGGGCTGGCTGTACGCCAAGGGTCAGGGCGTGGAACATGATACCGAGCAGGCGCGTTACTGGTTCGCCAAGGCTGCCGAGCAGGGCGACCCCGGCGCGCAAAACAACCTGGGCATGATGTACGACACCGGCAAGGGCGTGCCGCAGGATTACACGCAAGCGATCATGTGGTACCGCAAGGCGGCCGACCAAGGCTACGCGCGCGCCCAGTTCAACCTCGGCCTGCGCTACGACAATGGCCAAGGCGTGGCGCAGGACGGCAAGCAGGCGCTGGGCTGGTTCCGCAAGGCGGCCGAACAAGGTTATGCGCCGGCGCAATTCAACCTGGCGCTGCGCTACGACAAGGGCCAGGACGTGCCGCCCGACGCGGCGCGCGCCATTAAGTGGTACACGCTGGCGGCCGAGCAGGACCACGTCAGCTCGCAGTTCAACCTCGGCCTGATCTATG